>CADAKR010000076.1 GCA_902788545.1 uncultured Coriobacteriaceae bacterium | reverse complement strand
TGTTGCCACATTACCTGATCGAACGCGAAGCAGATTACATCGAGCAACGGAAATTGTCGCATCTCTCGTATGAATGGGCGACTTGCTCGATTCCCATAAAGGGAGAAACGTACATCGACTACCTGAATTGCCTGGACAACACGGATTCGATGCATTTTGTTGAAGAGCGCGAAGATGAAAGCGACGTGCTTGTACTACGCCTGCCCTCCTGGTGGCAAGGCACCGAAGAAGAAGAGGCCGGGTGTTTTGACTCGCTTGTCGAGATAGCGCTCATGCAGCTCATCGACATCCATCTGATGCACGTCAAGACATGTTCCGGGAGATACGGAATTCCACATCAGGAAGCGTCTTGGGGGATATCGGCGCTCTGGTTATCGTATTGCAACCGCTTCAGCGGAGCTCGGATTGCGTTCTGCAAAGGCTGCGGACGCCCGATATTCGTCACCGGAGAACGCGGCACGCCACGCGAATACTGCGGTGAGAAGTGCCGGTCCTGGGCAAGGAGACATCCGGGGGAAGTTCGGGGCCTCAGGACGTCGCTCAAGAAGCGCTAAGGGGATGGGCAATCGACCGTTAGATCTTCGATAACAGGGGGGCAACTTGGCTAAGCTGTACGGAAAAGGCACGATAGTAGAGCTTATCGCAGGAAAGAAATACAAGATAACGTTCTCATACGGAAAGGACCCCGACACCGGTGCGTATCGCCGCCATGTAGAACGTTTCCTTGGAACCAAACGACAAGCGGAATTACGCGTCGAGGAGCTGAGAGTCCGCTACGAACGCATTGACGAGCTTAGAAAGCTCGGACTGGACTTCGAAGAGCTCGAATCGTATGGCCTGGACGTCGACATCATAAATAAGCATGGGCATGTCAGATCGAGAGGTCGTTCAAAACCTTGCTCAACGCAAGGAGGAAAGAGCGCACTCGATAACATTCGGCGATTACATCGAACAGTACATGCGCGCGCGGGAGACAATGGGCTGGATCCTCAACAAGATCGCCTTCGGCGCCGACGCCAACCGCACGGCCGTCGACGGCATCAACTCGGTGGATATCCCCGTGCTCATTATCCACGGCGATGCCGATGACACGGTCCTCTACGACGGTGCGAGCATCATCGCCCAGCAGGACGCCATCACCAATCCCAACGTGCAGTACTTCACGTTCTCAGAGGAGTGGCGCAACGGGCATAACACGTACTTCTACGATGCGGATGCCAACGCCTACTTCGGCCAGAAGTCGGACGAGCTCGCCGCCATCATCGACGAGTACGACACCGAGATCCCCGATGATGTGCTGGCCGCGTTCCAGGCCGACTACGACATCAAGCGCGCCAACGTGGCCAATCCCGAGCTCATCGACATGCTCGACAGCTTCTTCAGCGTGGCTATCGGCCGTTAGCGAGGATGGCCTCCGAGCCGCCCTGGACGAACGCATCGATGAGACAGCGGGCCTCGGCCCATGCCTCGTCGTCTCTCGTGCTCTGCGACGCCATGAAGCAGCCATATGTGTGGAACTTGACCAGCTCGCGTGCGGCGGAGCTTGAATGGCCCGCGGCTACGAGTTTGGCGTAGGTGGGATGGGTCTCGAGCGTTGCCTCGTCGGCAAGCAGCAGCTCGATGAAGCGCGGCTCGCGCACGACCCCGGCGTACGGGCCTGCGTTGCGCATCAACTCGCAGAACGGGCGCTTGCCGTCTGAGCCGTCATGCTTGCAGAGGCCAGGTTGCGCGAGCTGAGTGAAGATGCGTCCGGAGAAGTCCCTGACCATGTCCTCGTACACCTGCGCGATATTGGGATAGTGTTTGTAGAGCGTGTTGCGGCTTACCTGGGCCGTGCGCGCGAGCTCGCTCATTCCGATTTGATCGAGCTGTTTGCTGCGCAGCAGCTCCACGAGCGCCTCCTTGATGTCGCGCCGTGCGCGCAATGAGCGTGCGTATTGCGGCATTGCATCCTCCTTTCGATGCGGCGTCTGCTGACATCCTGTACCAGAGAGGACAGATTGTCCATATTTGTGCACGACAGATTCCACTGCTCTCTTTACGATTAAAGCGCTAAACCACCGAGCTGAGGAGGCATCATGCGCGTGCTGCACTACTTCTTCTACGAGGGCTACGAGACGCTCGACATCATGGGTCCCATCGAGATGCTGGGCACGCTCAATGAGAACGGCGAGTACTTCGACGTCCATTACGTCTCTGTCGAGGGAGGCCCTATCAAGAGCTTCCAGAACTTCGAGATCATGACCGAGGCGCTGGCCGATGTGCCTGCGCCGGACATCATCGTCATCCCGGGCGGTCGCGCATCCGAGGAGGTCGCCCAGTCCGCGGGCTTCATGGAGGCGCTCACCCCGGCTCTCGAGCATGCTGAGTTCGTGCTGACCATCTGCACTGGTTCGCTCATGGTCGCCCGATCGGGCCTCATCGACGGCCTGCCTTCGACCACGAACAAGTTCGTGTTCGACTGGGTTGTGGGCGATTATCCGGCGGTCGACTGGCAGCGCAGCGCCCGTTGGGTGCATGCCGGCAAGTTCTACATGTCCTCCGGCGTCTCGGCGGGCACCGACATGGCCCTGGCGTTCGTCGCCGACCAGTACGGCGAGGATCGCGCCGAGTATCTTGTGCAGATGACCGAGTACATCTGGAGCAAGGATCCTGCCGACGACCCCTTCGCCAAGGAGTAGGGGAGCAACAAACCCGAATCGCATGCGGGCGGTCCACTCGGGCCGCCCGCTGTCGTGTGCCGTCCCGTTGCTGCGCTATACTCGATGCAACACGAAATCGCACCCTTAGGGAGCGCGCCGGGCTACCTGAAGGCGCGGGAGAAGCTCAACCCCGAGGCGCTGCTGTGCCTGGCGCAGCACCACGCCGCCAACGTGTACGCCGACGGCGACTACGAGACGTACAAAGGCATGCTGGTCGTCGCGTTCGACGGCAAGCCCACCATCCACAAGGTGAGGTAGACAACATGAGCGCCGACCCCCGTCATGGGGATCGGCGCTCTTTTTTCCGCCACAACCGCCTCCACCTGTTCCCGAGCGAGCGGGCTGGCACCGGCAAGCACGCCATCGCATATAAAAGGCGGCCCGTAATGGGACCGCCTCCGTACATGCCTCGTCGACGCCTATGCCGACGAATCCATCGACGCCGTCACCACCCCGTAATGGCGTCAACGAGCTTCTTCTGGCTCGCGTCGCTCATCGTCGTCTGCAGAACCTCGATGCGCCGCACGATCTCGGCGACGGCATCAGCCTCGTCGCGTTTCGGAAGCGGCTTCCTGCACGCCACCTCGCGCAGCGCGAGATACTCCTCGAAACGCTCGCGAGGGATGAGCACGCGGCCCTTGCCGACCTTCATCGAGGGGACGCTGCCGTCCTCGATGTCGCGGTACACGGTCGCCCTCGACCCGTAGCCCATCTTGACCAGATCGGACGGCGTGTAGAAACGCCTCACATCATCAACCATACCCTCGGACATATGAAAACACCAACCCATCCGGCACGTTCCGTCCCGGAACCTGCCTGGTATAGAGTTGGCGTTCACTCTGTCTTGTATGTCACGCGCACGACATACCGTCGTGCGGCGGGTATCTCCGAGGGTTTATCTCACGCATCTCGTCGGTGAAGCATGGCTCACGGTCCATGCCAGCCCTGTTTTAATTCGGCACCTACCCGAACTGCCGGTGGTGTGGCTCACCGATACGTATTATACCCCGAATCCAACCCGAACATTTGTCTCAATCGTTATCATCTATCTTGCTCACGACACGCTCACGAATGTGCCTCAAATGTGCCTCAGTTTGTGCCTCACCAGCCCACGCACATCCCGAAGCCCTCGTAGCAAAAGAAAAAGACCAGCTCATCGAGGAACTGGTCTTTCGATTTATGGTGGGCGTTACAAGATTTGAACTTGTGGCCTCTTCCGTGTCAGGGAAGCGCTCTCCCCCTGAGCTAAACGCCCGCATATGTCGCTTCGGCTTTCGCGTCAGCGAGCGTTAGTCTATCAGATTGAGCATATCTGTCAAAGGCAATATCGCGATTGTGAAGCTGAATTCAAATTCGGAGAAAACGGGCTTGCATCGCGTGTGAGGTTCGGGTAACATATCGCTTCGCGACGCGGACATGGCTCAGCTGGTAGAGCACCACCTTGCCAAGGTGGGGGTCGCGGGTTCGAACCCCGTTGTCCGCTCCAGAATGCTAGAAGGCCGGTCTTTCAAGGCCGGCCTTTTTACTAGCAGTCCGCCAACGGAATGGCGACGTGGCCAAGTGGTAAGGCAGAGGCCTGCAAAGCCTTCACCCCCGGTTCGAATCCGGGCGTCGCCTCCATCCTGTTCGGATTCGAATGGATTGCTATGACGTCTCCCAAGGCAGTGTTCTTCGACATCGGCGGCACGCTCCTGTTCGCCGATCCCCCGGTTCCCGACGTGTTCGCCACCGTTGCCCGACGCCTCGGCCACAATATCACGGTACGCGATGTCGAACCCTGCATGGCAGATGTCGATGCGTACTACCAGCAAGAATACCTGCGCGATGGCGACTTTTGGTGCGTCCACGAGCGCGCTGTTCAAATCTGGCTCGACATGTACGCGATGATGGCCGACTACTGCGGCATCCGCGAAGGCGTCGAAGAGCTGACCCAGGCCGTATACGACGACTACCTCCTACCCCAAAACTGGTCGCTGTTTCCCGACGTGGAAGCGTGCCTGCGGGGCTTGAAGCGCCGGGGTTTTAGGCTCGGCGTCATTTCAAATTGGGACGCTTCGCTTGAGGGGTTGCTCAGGTCGTTGGGCATGCTCCCCTATTTCGACGAGGTTATCGCATCGGCTGCCGTCAATGCGCGCAAGCCCCATCGTGCAATCTTCGAGATTGCGCTTGAGCGCATGGGCGTTTCCGCCGACAAGGCCGTTCATGTTGGCGACTTGCCGGAAGCAGATGGCGATGGAGCCAGCCACGCGGGCCTCAGGCCCGTTCTAATCGATCGTGGCAACATCCACGCCGATTCCCCTTACGAGCGTGTACAACTGCTCACAGACCTTGTGAGCATGCTCTGAGCGCTCCGTACGGCACTACCATGCTTTGTCAAAAGAACCAAAAGGGGATACTCCCCTTTTGGTTCATAAAAGAGAAGGCCGCTCATGTGAGCGGCCTTTGTTTCCTGGTGTCGGAGGCGGGACTTGAACCCGCATGATCGTAGGTGTGATCACTAGCACCTCAAGCTAGCGCGTCTGCCAATTCCGCCACTCCGACTTTTCAAGTTGCACGAGCAACGTTCGCTATTCTAACCGAACGCTCCGCGCTTGGGAAGTACCTTTTTACGCCCCGATCGACCCGTGAGGATACACGAACATGAGCGCAACGAGCGTGAGGAAGAACACGATAGCGAGCACGATGGTGATGCGATCGAGGTTCTTCTCGACGATGCTCGTTCCCTGATTACCGTAAAACGAGCTGGAAATCATGTCGGAAACGCCCGTGCCCTTGCCCGAATGCAGCAAGATGAACACGATGAGGCCTGCCCCCGACACGAAGAGCAAAACCAGGCAAACTATAAGCAGCGGATTCACTATTCACACTCCACTAGTTCGTAAGCGGTATTCACACAAGTCCGTTATTATACTCGAACCGCCTTGCGATTGCCGCTTGCTATGAACACTCCACAAGACCTGCGTGTTCAGATGCCGAAACCGGACGTTCGGCTCGAAGCGAAACGTCCGGTTTCGGATGATTTCTAAACGCAGGCCTCGATGAGCTGAACGAAGGATTGCGCCTCGAGCGCTGCTCCGCCGATGAGGCCTCCGTCGATATCGGGCTGGGCGATGAGCAGCGCGACGTTTCCGGGATTCATCGAACCGCCGTACAGCACGCGCATGGCTTCGGCAGCCTCCTGTCCGAACATCTCGGCGAGCGTTCCGCGGACGGCAGCGCACACTTCCTGCGCCTGCTCGGGCGTGGCAGTGCGTCCCGTTCCGATTGCCCAGATGGGCTCGTAGGCGACGACGCACGATTTCGCCTGGCCTTCATCGATGCCCGCGAAAGCGGCTTTCACCTGCGCGCACACGAACTCGAGCGTATCGCCCGAATCGCGCACGGCAAGCGACTCCCCCACGCAGATGATCGGATGGATGCCGGCCGCGATGAGCGCCTTGGCCTTTTTGTTGACATCCTCGTTCGTCTCGCCGAAGTACCCGCGGCGCTCGGAATGGCCGATGATGCACCATTCGCAGCCGATTTCCTTCAGCATGGGCACGGAGATTTCGCCCGTGAAGGCGCCCTTCTCCTCCCAATGGACGTTCTGGGCGCCGATGCCGACGGGAACGCGGTCGAACTCGAACACGGTTTTCGCGGGCTTCAGGTCGACGAACGGCGGGCATACGACGACGTCGCACGCCTCCCATTTGCTGTCGTACTGATTCGAGATGTCCT
>CADAKR010000075.1 GCA_902788545.1 uncultured Coriobacteriaceae bacterium | reverse complement strand
TGCTGCCGCCGACGGTCTGCGGTTTCTTGCTGCTGTTGGCGTTGGGCAGCAACACGCCGGTTGGCCAGTGGTTCATCGACATCGGCTTCCCGCTCATCTTCAGTTGGCCGGCCACCGTCATCGCGGCCGTGGTCGTTGCCTTCCCGCTGATGTACCGCGGCGCGCTCGGCGCCTTCGACAACCTCGATCCCAACATGCTCGATGCGGCGCGTACGCTCGGCTGGTCGGAAGGAAAGATCTTCTTCAAGCTCATGCTGCCGCTGTCGTGGTCGTCCATCGCGGCGTCCACGGTGCTCGCCTTCGCCCGCGCGCTCGGCGAATTCGGCGCAACGCTGTTCTTGGCGGGCAATTACCTGGGCATCACGCGCACCATCCCGATCGCCATCTACTTCGAATGGATGAACGGCAACACCGATATCGCCATCTTCTGGACGATCGTTCTGATCATCTTCAGCTTCCTGGTCATCATGTTCATAAACCTGTGGTCGCAGCATACGACGCGCTATCGGAAGGGGGTGGTGGAGGAATGACGCTTTCGGTCGACATCGCAAAGCGATTCCCCTCCTTTGGTTTGGAGGTCAAGCTGGAAGCCGGTGACGAGGTTTTCGGCCTGCTTGGCGCATCGGGTTGCGGCAAGTCGCTGACCATGCGCTGCATTGCCGGCATCGAGACGCCTGACGAGGGCAAGATTGTCGTGAACGGCGAGGTGTTCTTCGATAGCGCAGCCAAGATCAACCTGAAACCCCAGCAGCGTAAAACGGCCCTCCTGTTCCAGAATTACATGCTGTTCCCAAACCTCACGGTCGAGGACAACGTAGCGGCTGGCATTCCGAAAGACACGCCCCGCGCCGAGCGGGATGCCATCGTGCAATCGGAGCTTCATCGGTTCGATGTGGCCGCGTTTGCCAAGCGCTATCCGGCACAGCTTTCAGGCGGTCAGCAGCAGCGTGTCGCGTTGGCCCGCATGCTTGCGGCAAAACCCGGCATCCTCATGCTCGACGAGCCGTTCTCGGCGCTCGATGCGCATTTGAAGGGCGTCCTCGAGCAAAACCTTGCCAGCTTGTTCGACGCGTTCGACGGCACCATCCTTTACGTCAGCCACGATATCGACGAGGCGGTGCGCTTCTGCAACCGCATCGCCGTCATCGAGCGCGGCCATGTCATGGAAACCGATGCGAGCCGCGATCTCATCAACAATCCGAAGAGCATGGCGGGCCTGAAGCTTTCCGGTTGCAAGAACGCCGTCGAGGTCGAGAAGATCAACGATACGCATGTGTATTGTCCGCAGTGGGGCGTGAAGGTTTCCGTGCTCGGCGGTGTGCCCGACGATGTGAAGGGCATCGGGGTGCGCGCGTTCAACTTGCAGCGTGTCGACGAGCCGGGGTGCAACGTGTACCGCGTGCGTGTTGATCGGACGAGCGATTCGCGCTTCGAGCGCATGTGCATGCTCAGCTTCGTAGACCGCGACGAGCGCGCTGAACCGCTGGTTTCGGCAACCGATCAGGAAGTTCATTTCCTGCATCAGCGAATGTTCTGGCGTGTCAGCTTGCGCGAGCAGGACGTTCAATTACCTGAGGTTGGCGAGGAGCTGCTTATCAGAATCCCACCCGAGCATCTCTATGTTGTCAACGCGTAAATTATATCTAGCCAAGAATGAATTGTGCCGCTACACTGTGGTCTCGAACATTACGAACGCGAGGACGCCATGAAAGACAGCCACGGGCGGGTAATTGATTACCTGCGCATTTCGCTCACCGACCGGTGCAACTTCCGCTGCATCTACTGCATGCCGGCTGATGGCGTGCAGCCGATGGGCCACGACGAGATTTTGCGCATCGAGGAAATCGAGGCCATCGCGCGCGTTGCCACGCGCATCGGCATTCGCAGCGTGCGCCTGACCGGCGGCGAGCCGCTCGTGCGCAAGGGCGTGGTCGATTTGGTGAAGTCGTTGAGCGCGATGGACGGCATAGTGAACGTCTCGATGACCACCAACGGCGTGCTGTTGCCCGAGATGGCGGCCGACCTGAAGGCGGCGGGGCTTTCGCGCGTGAACATATCGCTTGACACGCTCGATCCCGAGCAGTTCACCTACATCACGCGCATCGGCCGGCTGGAGTCGACGATGAAGGGCATCGACGCGGCGCTCGAAGCCGGTTTCGATCCCGTGAAAATCAACGCCGTCACGGTGCGGCGCTTAAACCAGGACTTCCTCGGCTTCGCGAAGCTCTCGCTCGAACGTCCGCTGCATGTGCGCTTCATCGAGTACATGCCGGTGGGCTCGGCGGCGGGAACGGGCGGATCGGGCTGGGACAAGTCCGACGTCATCCCCAGCGAAGAGCTGCTCGAGATCATCAACGACCGCGCCATCGACGAGGGCATTCCCGTCCTCGAACCGCTCGATGGCGAACATAAGCCGATTGGCTGGGGTCCGGCGCGCTACTTCGAGTTTCCAGGCGCGGCGGGCACGGTGGGCTTCATCTCGCCGCTTTCACGCCACTTCTGCAGCGAATGCAACCGCCTGCGCCTGACGGCCGACGGCAAGCTGCGCCCATGCCTGTTCAGCGACCGCGAGATCGACGTGCGCACTGCCCTGCGCGAGGGCGGCGAGGATGCTGCGTACCAGTGCTTCCTCGAGGCGCTGAACTTAAAACCCGATGAGCACCATGACAAAGTTGGCACCGAACGCAACATGAGCCAGATAGGTGGTTAGCATGTCCGACGAGCAGAAACTCACCCATATCGACGAGAAGGGCGACGTGCGCATGGTCGATGTGTCGGCCAAACCCGACACCGAGCGCATCGCCGTGGCCGAGGGCTTTATCGCCATGCACCAGGAAACGCTCGACCTCATCGTCGAGGGCAAGGCGGCGAAGGGCGACGTGCTGGCGTGCGCGCGCGTGGCTGGCGTCATGGCCGCCAAGCAGACGTCGAGCCTCATCCCGATGTGCCATCCGCTCAACATCACCAAGGCGAAGGTCGAATGCGCGCCCGTGCAAGCGGGGGAGCGCGAGGATGGCCGCGTGGGGATCCACATCACCACGACGTGCGGCGTCACGGGCAAGACTGGCATTGAGATG
Organism: uncultured Coriobacteriaceae bacterium; assembly: GCA_902788545.1. GTDB lineage: Bacteria > Actinomycetota > Coriobacteriia > Coriobacteriales > Eggerthellaceae > UBA9715. The sequence goes on along the minus strand of CADAKR010000075.1, from coordinate 3,345 downwards.
GAGGCGCTCACGGCTGCCAGCGTGGCGTGCCTGACCGTCTACGACATGTGCAAGGCGGTCGATCGCGGAATGGAGATCATGGATGTGCGCCTGCTGAAGAAAGACGGCGGCAAGACGGGTTTGTGGCTGAGGTCCTAGCATGTCCAAGCCGCAAATCAAGATGGGCGCGTCCATCACCGACTATCATCTGGTCAAGGTGGCTCCGAACGCGATGCTCTCGCCGCATGCGACCATTTGCGGCGATGTGTCCGTCGGCGCTGATTCGTCGGTGTTGGCCGGCGCGCAGATCCGGGGTGATTGCGAACCCATCCGCATCGGCGCCGAAACGTGCATTCAGGAAAACGCCTGCCTGCATGTCAGCGTCGGCAGCAAGCTGACCGTGGGCGATCATGTGACAGTGGGCCACGGCGCTATTCTGCACGGCTGCACTATCGAGGACAACGTGCTGGTGGGTATGGGCTCCATCGTCATGGACGACGCCGTCATCGCCAGCGATTGCGTCATCGGCGCCGGCGCGCTTGTCACGCAAGGCAAGGTCTTCGAGTCGCGCACGCTCATCATGGGGTCGCCCGCTCGAGCTGTCCGCACGCTCACCGACGAGGAGATCGAGATGTGGGTCACCCTCGCCGCTGACGCCTATGTGGAGGTCGCTCGCTCCATGCGCAACGACGGTCTGCTCGTGCATCCGCCAGTCGGCACCAACATCTGGCCGCTTTCGCGCACTGCCGACAACGGTTTCCTCGTCGGCGGCCTCTTTTAACCAACTGGCGATTGCACACTCATAGCAGCGCCGAAAATCCTGCTAAAGGGCACCTCCGAGCCGCGATGGAGCTGTTGACGGCTATATAATAGGAACAAGATCAGCATCCCTGTTCTTTGGTGAAAACTCGAGGAGGCGGCTGTGCTCGACGTACTGACCTACGGCATGGTGTACCTTGGCGCAGCCCTCATGGTCTACAACGTCTATTGCTTCTTCCGATTCGCCCGCTTCATCCAGAACCGCGAAAAGCGCGAAGGCGAAGGATCCGAACTGCATGAGCGCAACGGCATCCTCTACGTTCCCACCGTCCTGCTCGTGCTGTTCCTCATCGGCTATGTGCTGGTGGGCTTGTTCGGCAATCCCGATTTGCTCGTCGGCGGAATATTCTTCGGCGGCAGCATCTTCGTGTTCATCATGTACAAGCTTATGGAAAGCGTCACCCAACGCGTCATACGGAGCGAGCAAGCCGAGGCCAAGCTCAAGGCGGTCGAGGCGAGCGATCAGGCGAAGACCGACTTCCTCGCAACCATCAGCCACGAAATGCGCACCCCCATGAACGTCATTTTGGGGTTGGACAGCATGGCGCTCAAAGATCCCGACTTGTCGCCCGAAACGCGCTCTCAGCTCGAGAAGATCGGCCACAACGCACGGCATTTGCTCGACTTGGTCAACAACGTGCTCGACGTTCACCGTGCGCATCCCCTTGCCCACTTGCGCAGAGCCAGTGCGGCCCGGTGGGCAATCCGCCGAAGAAGACGACGGCATCCTGGAGGGCAAGCGCGTCCTCATTGTCGAGGACGTGGAGGACAACGCCGAGATCGTGGCAGATCTGCTTGAGCTCGAGGAAGTCGAGAGCGAGCACGCGGAAAACGGCCTGGTGGCCCTCGAGATGTTCGAGCAATCACCTGAAGGCCACTACGATGCCATCCTCATGGACTTGCGCATGCCGGTCATGGACGGCCTGGAAGCCACGCGCAGGATCCGGGCGCTCGACCGCCCCGACGCTCAAGCCGTGCCGATTATCGCGCTGACCGCCAACGCGTTCGATACCGACGTGCAGCAGTCGCTTGACGCGGGCATGAACATGCACATGGCCAAACCAACCGATGCCGAGAACCTGTATTCGGCGCTCAGGCGCCTCATGCGGCCAGCGAAGGCGCAAGGGGGTGTGGACCCTGTTTAGTTCGACCTCACTTCGCACCATCGAGCAAAGCGATACGGATCTGCGACTTGTGAAGCTTACCGAGCGCGAAATCGCGATAGAAAGGATTGAGACAAAATGACGCTTCAAGAGCTGTATGCGCAAATTGGCGGGGATTATGACCACGCAACCCGTGTGTTGCGGGTTGACAAGCTCATCGCCAAGCACATTCGCAAGCTTCCGCAAAACGGAGTTGTCGACGCGCTGTTGGAGGCTGGTCGGGAAAAGGACCCCGGCAAGATGTTCGAGACGGCGCATGCCATGAAGGGCCTGTGCGCCAACTTGGGCCTGCTCAGGCTTTCGGATTTGGCATCCGATATCGCCGAGGAGTATCGTCCTGGCAATAGCCGCACGCTCTCCGATGAGGAAGTTGACGTGAAGCTGCAGGAGGTCGCAAGCCTGTACGCCAAGACCGTTGATGCGATCCACCAGTACGAAGAGGCTTGCGGCTAGCGTTTAAACGAAGGACGGATTGACCGTGTCGTCTCCTGAAACCACAACGGAAGGGCTTGAAAAGAAGCGCGCGACGCCATACTTGTCGATGGCAGGTGCGTGGGCTCTCGCCTTCGGCTGCGCCGTGGGCTGGGGCGCATTCGTCATGCCCGGCAACACGTTCCTTCCGATTGCGGGGCCGGTGGGTACGGCGATCGGCATCGGCATTGGCGCCGTCATCATGCTGTTGCTGGCTTTGAACTATCACTTCCTCATGAACCGGTTCTCCGGCAGCGGCGGCACGTACACCTACACCAAGGAATGCTTCGGCTACGACCACGGCTTTCTGAGCGCCTGGTTCCTCGTGCTCACCTATATCGCGATCATCTGGGCGAATGCCACGGCGTTGCCGCTTATCGCCCGCACGCTTCTGGGTTCCACGTTCCAGTTCGGCTTCCTTTACGAGATTGCGGGTTTCCAGGTCTATATGGGCGAGGTTTTGCTGGCGGTATGCGCGCTCATCGTAGCGGCCCTGCTGACACTTCGCCGGAAGGCCGCCGAATGGACCCAGATTCTCATGGCCGTCTTGCTGTTCGGCGGCATCGTGGTTTGCTTCGTGGTGGCCACGGGGGCGGCAGATGCAACGACGGCGTTCTCGCCTTCGTATTCACCTGCCAACAGCCCTGCCGGGGGCGTTCTCACGATCTTCGCCTTGACGCCCTGGGCGTTCGTGGGGTTCGAGTCCATCTCGCATTCGACGCAAGAGGCGAACTTCCCGCTGAAGCGGACGTTCCCCATCATGGGGGCTGCCGTGGTATGCGCCGCCGTGGCGTACAGCCTGTTGGCGATGTTGGCGACCACCGCCTTGCCCGAGGGCTGCGGCTCGTGGGTCGACTACGTGGCGAATCTGGGGAGCTACCAGGGCACAAGCGCGCTCCCGACGTTTTTCGCC
>CADAKR010000074.1 GCA_902788545.1 uncultured Coriobacteriaceae bacterium | reverse complement strand
TTCCATTTTCCCGACTTGGAACTATCATTGTCTGAGCAGGGAAAAGGCGGTCGAAGGTATGGACCAGACAGCACTCATCGGCATCGACAATTACTCACCTGTTGGCGATGTTGCGGTTATCGCCATGTGCGCCTCCATCTTCATCATGCTGCTGACTTCGTATGTCAGCCGCACCCGCAGCTTCCACATCTTCATGGGCATCGTCGCCTTGCTGGCCCTCGCCGCTATGGCAAACATCTTCTACCATGCCCTGCTTGATATCGGCAATCCCGATTACTACAGCCTGGTGTACGTGTTGCGGGTTCTCTATCAGGCGATGCTGTTCAACATCTTGTTCCTCTTCGCCTTGTACGCAACGGTGGTATCAGGTTTGGAACACCGAAAGGCGCGGTATGTTGCAATCGGCGCGACCGTGTTGCTGATTGTCATCGTGGTGCTCGACATCATCTTCGCGGCTACCGGCATCGGTTTCCAGATCACGGAAGATGGCCGCGTTGTCAGCAGGACGAATCTCTTCATCATCGGCTACCTTATTTTCGTCGTCCTCATCGTGGTCTTGGTGAGGCGCGTCGGAGAGCTCCTGTACAAGAACGTCGTCTACGGGTTCCTCGGGATAATCGCCGTCGCCGTCGTGGTCAGGCTCGGCCAGCTGCCCCTGCACGAATCATCGCTGACGACGATGTCGTTCGTGTTCCCCGTCGTCGCCATGCTCTACGTCATGCATTCCAACCCGTACAACATGTCGTTGGGCACAGTGGACAAGCGGGCTCTGGAAGACACGGTTGCAACCATGTACGAACGGCACGAGTCGTTCATATTCATGAGCCTGCACTTACCCGATTACGACGGAGAGGGCAGGGAGCTCCCCGAGGAGATCAAGGCGCTGGTACGTCAGTTCTCCGCGGAAGATTTCAGGGGATGCATCCTGTTCCAGCTTGACAACGGCCATTTGCTCATGGTGGTCCCCTTGAAGCACAACCCCGATTTCGAAAACCGGATTGCGGGCATCCTCGCGCACTTCGACGAGCAGTACGAGCGATTTAAGCTTCCTTACACGATTGTGATCGGGAAGGACATAGACGAGATCAGCGAGAAGAACGAGTACGTCAGCTTCATCACGAGCGTTCACCGGAGCATGCCTGCGAACACGGTGCGCCGGGTGGGCCCCGATGACATCGTCCGTTTCAACCGCGAAGAGCACATCTTGCAGGAGCTTGCCGACATCTGCAACAAGCGCGACTTGGAAGATCCGCGGGTGCTGGCCTATTGCCAACCGGTGTTCAACCTGCAAACCGGCCAATTCGACACGGCGGAGGCGCTGATGCGCCTGCAGCTCGATAGCGTGGGCATGGTGCTCCCAGACCAATTCATCCCCATGGCGGAAAACCACGGCTACATTCACGTGCTGACGGAAATCATCCTGAACAAAACGTGCGGGGAAATCAGGCGGCTTTCAAGCGAAGGCTTCCACATCAGCCGTGTGAGCGTGAACGTGTCGGTGCTCGAGTTGAAGGAAGAATCGTTCTGCAGCGATATCAGCCGCATCATCGAAAGCAATGGCGTTTCCGGCGATCACATCGCCCTCGAGTTGACCGAGTCTCGCAGCGAGGCGGACTTCATGATCATGAAGGAGAAAATCGACGAGCTGCGCCGCCAGGGCGTGCAGTTCTACCTCGACGATTTCGGCACCGGCTATTCCAACATGGAAAGGATCATGGAACTGCCCTTCGACACCATCAAGTTCGACCGGTCCCTGGTCATCGCCAGCAGGGCGGACGAGCGGTCCGAGAGGATTGTCGAGAACCTGGCCCAGATGTTCAGGGACATGGATTACTCCGTGCTGTACGAGGGGGTGGAAGACGGTGCGGACGAGAAGCGTTGCTGCATGATGTACGCATCTTACCTGCAAGGATACAAGTACTCTCGTCCCGTGCCGATCGAGCAGCTCAGGGGCTTCCTGCCAAAAGCCGGGTAGGCGAACTGCGCCGGCAAGCCGATTGGCGGGGCAGGAATGCGATGCCGGTGCCTGACCTCTCAGCTGCGTTTCGGCGCCGTGCTACCAGCTCTTCTTGAACGTCACCACGTTGCTGTCGCCCTCGCGCTCGTAGAGCATCTCGTCGACGGAGCGCTTGGCCATCAGGATGCCCAAACCGCCGATGGGCACCTCGCTGATGTCGTCCGGCGTCACGGCGTCGGGCTTTTCCAGCGGGTTGTAAGGGATGCCGTCGTCGGCAATCGTCACCGTAAGCGTGGGCGGGGCGGCTTCGTACTTGAAGCCGACGCGCACTTCGCCGGGGTTATCTGGCGTGGCGTCGGGGTATGCGTAATGGCACACGTTCACGAACAGCTCTTCAGCAGCGACGTCGAGCAGGCCGTACACCGATTTCGGAGCTTCGCGGCGCTTCAGCTCCTCGTGGATGAAGTTGTTCACGTGAACGAGCTGGCTCACGTCGGCCGGCAGCACCATGACGGCGCTCTTCTCGGGCGGCACGCCGTAGCGTATCGTCAGCATGGTGATGTCGTCGGATTGCTCGGCGTCGAGCGTGAAATCGGTGAGTGCACGGCGCACGCCGACGCTCGTCGAGCGGGCGTTCATCCCCGTGAAGCGCTTGAGCGTGTCTTCGAGCCGCTCCTCTCCGAACAAGGCGCCGTCCTTGTCCATCGCCTCGGTCACGCCATCGGTGTAGAGGTAGAGCGTGTCGGCAGGATCAAGCTGGCATTCGTAGCGGTCGTAGGGCAGCCCGTCGAAGAGCCCCAGCGGCATGCCGGAAACATCGCGCATCCAGGCCCACTGCCCGTTGTGGTGCAGCATCGGCGGGTTGTGGCCGGCGTTCACGTACGATAGGTGGCCTGTCTGGTAATCCAGCACGCATGCGAACATGGTGACGAACATGCCCGCGTCGTTGCCCAGGCACAGCTGGTGGTTTGCGGCGTCGATGGCCTCGTTCACGGGCATGCCGGTGCTCAGGTAGCTTTTGATCTGCGTCTTTGCGGTCATCATGAACAGCGCAGCCGGAATGCCCTTGCCCGACACGTCGGCGATGAGGAAGCCCAGCTTGCCTCCTTCGATCAGGAAGAAATCGTAAAAATCACCGCCGACCTCGCGGGCCATCTTCATGTTGGCGTACAGGTCGAAGCGGTCGATGTCGGGGAAAGGCGGGAACTCGCGCGGCATGGCCGATTCCTGGATGGCTTTGGCAGCTTGGAGGTCTTGCTTGTTGCGGTGCTCGACCTCGTCCATCATGTCTTTCAGCGCGCCAACTGTGGTGTTGATGCCATTGGAAAGCTCGTCGAATTCCTGAACGGTTCGTTCGTCGACGTGACGCTGCAATTCGCCATCGGTGATGAGTTCGAGCGTCCTGTTCGTGCGATGGATGGGCTGGACCACGATGTGGTTCAGCATGAGGCGCACGACGACGAACACGACGACGAGCATGACCACCAGGAATGCGGCGTTGTACAGCAACGTGGCCGTGCGCGACTTGTACATCTCCGCCATGGGCGCGGTTTCGATAATTGTGAAGTGATCTCCTTTAAACGCCAGCAAGCCGGAGAACTCGCCAGTTACCTCGTCGCATCCTGTCAGCATGTTTTTGGCTGCCTGGTCGATTAAGAAATCGTAGTTGTCTACATTGCTGGAACTGAGCAGCTTCGCCGCGGGCTGGTCAATGGCGTCGCTATCGTTCGAGGACACGATTATGCCCTTGCGCACGACGTAGACCTCGCCGCCGAGGGCCGGCGTGTAACCGTCGGCAACGCCCTTGACCGATTCGTTTGTAGCCAGATGGCTTTCCACTTGCCTGTTCAAGTAGTTGAGCTCGTAGAGCATTTGCGTTTCGGCGTCTTCGTTTGCGCGCGTCGTCTCGGCGCAGAACGACCATGACGAGGAGGCTATGAACACGACGAGCATGGCGAACGCGAGCCAGCGGGTGAACGCAGCTGTGATACTGCTCTGCCACTTGCCCGCCTGCCGGTTCGCATCTTGGGCGACCGATATGAAGCACACCGCCGAGATGATGGCGCCGTTCACAGCCACCTCGAGCAAGACGAGGGGGCTTTGCATCGAGCTGATGTAACCCTCGATCATTTTCGCGTAGCCGTATTCCGCGCCACCGGGCGAGATGAGCAGGTATATGAGGCCGCGTGTGCCGTACGAGAACGCGATTGCGTACACGAAGCAGCCGATGACGATCGAGGCGATGCGAAGCACGCTCAAGCGATTCCATCGCCTCACGTCGGGTGTAAGGTCGGCAGGCCAGCGTCGGGCGGCAGGCAAGGTGATGACGGCGAGCAAGATGGCGCCAACCGTGAGGCTGGTGACCGACATCAACGGATCAGCCAGGTGGAAGTCGTAAGCGCTCGTGTAAGTCCATTGGGCGCGGAAAAAGATGAAGAGGGCGGTGAGGAATGCAAGCGACACGCCGGGCACGGCGCCCAACATGACCGTGCAAAGCGCCGCCGGGATGATGAAGAACGCGAAATTGAACGTGTTCGAGAAAAGGTCGCCATACGCCATGACGCCGAACTGCGAGAAGCACAGGCAGAACGAGAGAATGGTGAGCGCGAGGAACGACAGGAACCTGAAGCGCGGTTTCAGATCGACCGAAGCCCCGCAGAACAACCCGGGCCGCGCGGGCTTGGCCTTTTTCGAAGCATCGCTCATCCCGGACTCCTTCATGTGCAACTGCAAATCTAGACGTCTGCCTTAAAGGCAGGCGTCCAATTAATACGTCCATTTTACAGGAAGGCGTCAGCGTTGCCGCTGTTGACATCGTTTTACCGCCCAAGCGCGAATTCTCACCGCTTGAGAAGGTTTGATAGGCGATATCGCCCTTGGCTTGCCCTTCGTGCAGGCGATGCACAGGCAAAGTTAAGGCAACGTTAAGGTTGTCATGGCCGGATAATGGCACAATGGGTGCCAGCCCAGTCATACAACCAATAGGAGAGGATATGGAAACGAAACTTGCATCAGGCAATCTTTTCAAGATGATTGCGGTGGCGCTGCTGGCTTTCGCGCTGGCTCTCGTCACGCTGGCGCAGCCTGCGTTCGCCGACGAAAGCTCGTCGGCTTCGGCCGCGTCGAGCTCGGCCGCTTCGGCTGCAGCCGCGTCGGATTCGGCTGCTGCGGCCACGACCGGCAAGCCGACAGAGGTTGTCGACCCGATTCGCGGCGGTCTGCCCATGATGGGCAACGACTACGTCTGGTTCGGGCGCGATCTCGAGCTTTCCAACGCCGAAATCGACAACGACCTCATCGCCGCGGGCCAGATCGTGAACATCAAGAAGACTTCGGTCGTAAGCGACTTCCGCATTGCCGCTCAGGAGGTCTCGATCAAGGATTCGTTCGCAGGCCAGAACATCACGGTTGCGGGCGAGACCGTGTCCATCCACGACACGATTGCCAACGCCGTTGCGGCAGCAGGCCGTACCGTCTATGTCGGCGGCTCTTGCGATGAGCTCACCATTTTCGGCGAGACGGTCTATGTCGACGGCGTAGTCAACGGCGATGTGGTCGTTGGCGCGAACACCGTGGAAGTCGGGCCGAATGCTCGCATCTTGGGCACGCTGCATGTCAGCGCCTCGACCGAGCCCGTCATGGACCGCGGTGCGGAAGTGGCTGATGTCGACTTCACGAAATCCGAGAGCAGCTCTTATTCGTCTGCAGAGATCGAAAGCACCTTAGCCGGCCTCTCCTCGATGATCATCATGCTGATGATTGTCATGAGCATCATCGGCACCTTCGTCGTGGCGTTGTTGGCCGAGTGGCTGTTCCCCCGCCAGACCGTCGGCGCTGCCGAGATGATCCGCAATCGCACGGGCGCTACTATCGGCACGGGCATCGTCGGCGCCCTCGTCGCCCCGATCGCCGTCATCCTGCTGATTTGCCTGGGCGTCACGTTGCCCGTGGCGGGCGGTGTGGCCTTCGCGCTGTTCGCGATGACGTCGGTGGCGTGCGGCTTCGCCGGTGCGTCGCTGTTCAAGTTGGTGTTCAAGAACATGGGCCGCTTCAAGTGCGCGATGCTCGGCGGCGTCATCGTGGGCGTGGCAAGCGCCATCCCGTTCCTCGGCTCGCTCGTGTCCGCTGCTGCCTTCATGTACCTGCTCGGCTACGTCCTGCAGAGCATCTTCCTGGGCATGCGCGAACCTGCTCCCACGCTCACCGCAACCTCCGCGGCCACGGCTCAGGCGGCTCAGGTTCAGGCGGCCCCTGCCCAGGCGGCTCAGGTTCAGGCGGCCCCGCAGGCTCCCGCGCCTCCGACGACTCCTGCCGAATAGCGAGCCTGCGAAACCGCATTCCGATTCCAAAAGCGTGGGGCCTGATGCCAAGCATCGGGCCCCACGTGCGTTCTCTCGCCTCAGGAGCCGGCGCTGTCGCCAATCTGGCCACCGCAACCACCAGGGGACCAAGTGACGTACGAGCTGAAGGGCACGAAGAT
>CADAKR010000073.1:6449-9879 GCA_902788545.1 uncultured Coriobacteriaceae bacterium | reverse complement strand
TGTCGAGGAAACCGACCTGCTGAAGAAGGTCGATACGAATCTGTAAGGCAAGACCGAACCCGGAGGGTGCGTCCTTTCGGGTTCGTTTGCATAGGTAACGAGGCCTTCCGCGGAGAAGGACGGAAGGCTCGGGAATAGAGCATAAGGAGGCTCAGAACATGGCGAAGTCCGACATCGAGATCGCACAAGAAGCAAAGATGCTGCCCATCAAAGAGGTGGCTGAGAAGGCCGGCATCGACTGGTCCACGTGCGAACCCTATGGTCACTACAAGGCGAAGGTCGACATCCACTCCTACAAGGATAAGCCCATGAAGGCAAAGCTCATCCTTGTCACGGCTATCAATCCGACGCCGGCTGGCGAGGGCAAGACCACCACGTCGGTGGGTCTGCATGACGCCCTGTGCAAGATCGGCAAGTCCTCGATGCTGTGCCTGCGCGAGCCGTCGCTGGGTCCCGTGTTCGGCGTCAAGGGCGGTGCCGCTGGCGGCGGTTACGCCCAGGTCGTCCCCATGGAGGACATCAACCTGCACTTCACTGGCGACTTCCATGCCATCGGTGCTGCGAACAACCTCATCGCCGCGATGCTTGACAACCACATCAAGCAGGGCAACGAGCTTGACATCGACCTGAACAACATCATTTGGCGCCGCTGCGTCGACATGAACGACCGTCAGCTGCGCAACGTGGTCGACGGCCTCGGCACCGCCGGTGACGGCGTTGCTCGCGAGGACGGCTTCGACATCACCGTCGCTTCCGAGGTCATGGCTGTGTTCTGCCTCGCCACCAGCCTCGACGACCTGAAGGAGCGCCTGGGCCGCATGGTCGTGGCCTACAGCCGTTCCGGCAAGCCGGTCACCGTTGCCGACATCAAGGCCGAGGGAGCTTGCACCGCCCTGCTCAAGGACGCCATCAAGCCGAACCTGGTCCAGACGCTCGAGAACAACCCGGCGTTCGTGCACGGCGGCCCCTTCGCCAACATCGCCCATGGCTGCAACTCGGTCCAGGCCACGATGACGGCCATGAAGATGACCGACTACGTCGTCACCGAGGCCGGCTTCGGTGCTGACCTTGGCGCTGAGAAGTTCATGGACATCAAGTGCCGCTACGCGGGCTTCAACCCGTCCTGCGTCGTCATCGTCGCGACGGTTCGCGCCCTGAAGCATCACGGTGGCGTGGCCAAGGCCGACCTGAACAACGAGAACCTCGAGGCGCTCGAGGCTGGTCTGCCCAACCTGCTGCAGCATGTCTCCAACATCAAGGAGGTCTTCGGCCTGTCGCCGGTCGTCGCCATCAACGCCTTCCCGACCGACACCCCCGCCGAGCTCAAGCTCGTGCAGGACAAGTGCGCCGAGCTTGGCGTGAACGCCGTTCTGGCCGAGCACTGGGCAAAGGGCGGCGAGGGCGCCACGGCCCTGGCCGAGGAAGTCGTGCGCATCTGCGACCAGCCGAACGACTTCAAGTTCTGCTACGACGTGGAGATGGGCATCGAGGAGAAGATCGAGGCCATCGCCAAGCGCGTCTACCATGCCGACGGTGCCGACTACACCCCGAAGGCCAAGAAGCAGCTCGCCCAGCTCAACGAGCTCGGCTTCGACAAGCTGCCCATCTGCATGGCCAAGACCCAGTACTCCTTCTCTGAGACTTCCGCATCACGGTGCGCAACCTCAAGATCTCGGCTGGTGCCGGCTTCATCGTGGCGCTGACCGGCGAGATCATGACGATGCCTGGCCTGCCGAAGGTTCCGGCTGCCGAGAAGATCGACGTCATGCCCGACGGCAAGATCACGGGCCTCTTCTAATTAGACCGAACGAGCGAAAGGGCAGGCAGCTTTGCTTGCCCTTTCTTGTAAGGAGGTCTCATGACCGACAAGATGATGGACAAGAGCTGCACCGAGTTCGCCGCTGAGCTGGCGGGCAAGGTCAGCGTGCCGGGTGGCGGTGGCGCCGCCGCTTATGTGGGCGCGCTTTCGGTTGCGCTGTGTAGCATGGTGGGCAATTTCACCACCGGCAAGAAGAAGTACGCCGAGTACGAACAAGACGTGCAGCGCATGCTCGCCGAGGGCGAGACGGTGCGCGCGCGCCTGCTCGAGCTTGTCGAGGAGGACGCCGCCGCGTTCTTCCCGCTGTCTCAGGCTTATGGCATCCCCAAAGAGGATCCGACGCGCGACGAGCAGCTGGAAAAGTGCACGAAGGACGCCCTGGCCGGCCCGCTCGAGATGATGCGCCAGATCGCCAAGGCCATCGAGTTGCTCGAGGAAATGAACGTCAAGGGTTCGCGCATGCTCATCTCCGACGTGGGTTGCGGTGCCGCGTGCGCCGCTGCAGCCATGCAGGCTGCAGCCCTGAACGTGTTCATCAACACGAAGGGCCTGAAGGACCGCGACTATGCCGCCAAGGTCGAAGCCGAAGCCGACGAGCTGCTGGCTTACGTGCCGCGCGCCCAAAAGGTTGCCGACGAAGTTGCCGCCGGCATCCGCGCCTAAAGAAAGGACCATTCCAATGGCTGAAATCCTGAAAGGCAAGCCCGTTGCCGACGCCATGAACGAAGAGCTTGCCCCGCGCATCGACGCGTGCAAGGCTGCTGGCGTCACGCCGACGCTGGCGATCATCCGCGTGGGGGAGCGCGACGACGACTTGTCGTACGAGCGTGGCGCGACGAAGCGCTGCGAGACGTTGGGCCTGGGGTTGAAGAAGTTCGTCCTGGCTGCCGATTGCACCCAGGACGAGCTGATGGCCGCCATCAACGAGGTCAACACCGACCCGAACATCCATGGCTGCCTGATGTTCCGCCCGCTGCCGAAGCACCTCGACGAGGTTGCCGCTTGCGCAGCGCTCGATCCTGCCAAGGACTCCGACGGCATCACCCAAGGTTCGCTCTACGGCGTGTTCGCCAACCAGCCCGTGGGCTTCCCGCCGTGCACGGCTGATGCCTGCATGCAGGTGCTCAAGCACTACGGCTACGATTTGACCGGCGCAAACGTCACCGTTCTGGGTCGTTCGCTCGTTATCGGCAAGCCTGTTTCCATGATGCTTCAGGCTGCCAACGCCACCGTCACCATGTGCCATACGCGCACTAAGGAACTGGCCGCCAAGTGCGCGGCTGCCGACATCCTGGTCGTGGCCGTGGGCCGCGCGAAGACGGTCGGCGCCGATGCCGTGCGCGAGGGCCAGGTCGTCATCGACGTGGGCATCAACTGGGACGAGGAAGCGCAGAAGCTGTGCGGCGACGTCGACTTCGACGCTGCCGAGCCCATCGTCGGCGCCATCACGCCCGTTCCCGGTGGCGTGGGAAGCGTCACCACGGCCATCTTGGCCAAGCACGTCGTCGAGGCTGCCGAGCGCACCCTCGCCTAATCGAAAGCATGGCGCCGGGGCAAACCCGGCGCCATGTCAAGTCAATCGGAAGGGGGCGAAACATGCCTGATTTTAAA
>CADAKR010000073.1:0-6438 GCA_902788545.1 uncultured Coriobacteriaceae bacterium | reverse complement strand
CCGGCGCCATGTCAAGTCAATCGGAAGGGGGCGAAACATGCCTGATTTTAAATACAACGACATCGACCAAGCCCGTGCAGAGGCCGCAATCCGTGAGTTCCTGATTGCCATCGGCGAAGATCCCGATCGCGAGGGACTTCTCGAGACGCCCTCGCGTGTCGCACGCGCTTGCGCCGAGGTGTTCTCGGGCATGCACGAAGATCCTGCGAGCCATCTTCTGAAGCAATTCCACGAGGCCGACCACGAGGAAATGGTCATCGTGCGCGACATCCCCTTCACGTCGATGTGCGAGCATCACTTGCTGCCGTTCGTGGGGAAGGCGCATGTGGCCTACATTCCGCGTAAAGGCCGCATCACCGGGCTTTCGAAGATCGCCCGTTGCGTCGAGGGCTTCGCGCGCCGCCCGCAGGTGCAAGAGCGCATGACCTCGCAGATCGCCGATGCCATCATGCAATCGCTCAGGCCGCTCGGCACGCTGGTCGTGGTCGAGGCCGAGCACAGCTGCATGACGGCGCGCGGCATCAAGAAGCCGGGCTCGCTGACCATCACGTCGGCGGTGCGCGGCTCGTTCAAGGAAGACGAGAAGACGAGGGCCGAAGCGCTCTCGTTGTTCAAATAGAAACGGCGCCTGTCCGATTCAGGCGCGTTTTTTGGGTTTTCGTTACTCAACGAAAGAGAGAAGGGCGAAATCGTGAGCAGGTTACCTGTTTTCGCGCCCACGAAAGCAGACGAGCAAGCGCGCGTCATTGCCGATGCGGTCATCAATCGCGTTTCGGTCTATGGCAATTCCACGTGCCCGCTCGAGACTGCCGTGGGTTTTTTCAAGCTTTGCGCTTCGCAGAGCTGCGGTAAATGCACGTCATGCCGCATCGGCTTGACGCGCCTGACCGACAGCCTCGAGTCGATTCTTCGGGGCGAACATGTCGAGGGGATCGTCGAGCAGGTCGTCATGGTGTGCGACACGCTGTACAAGACGGCCGATTGCGCGATTGGCTTCCAGGCTGGCCGCGTGGGCTTGGCGTTTGCCGACCTCATCAAGGAAGACGCCGAAAGCCATCTGGCCAACGGCGTGTGCACGCAGCCGTTCACGGCTGTTCCGTGCGTCAAGGAATGCCCGAGCCATGTGGACATTCCCGGTTACATCGCGTGCCTGCGCGAAGGCCGCCCCGCCGACGCCGTGCGCGTCATCCGCAATGACAATCCGTTCCCGAGCGCATGCGCGTTCGTGTGTGAGCATCCTTGCGAGCATACGTGCCGCCGCGGCATGATCGACGCTCCCGTGAACATTCGCGGGCTGAAGCAGCATGCCGTGCTCACCGCAGGTGCGGTGGACGTTCCCGAGAAGGCGGAAGCCACGAACAAGAAGGTCGCCATCATCGGCGGCGGCCCGTCGGGCTTGACCGCGGCCTATTACCTGGCGCTCATGGGGCATTCCATAACGGTTTACGAGCAAAACGACCACCTCGGCGGCATGATGTATTACGGCATCCCGCGTTATCGTTTGCCCGAGGAGAACCTGAACTACGACATCGACGCCATCCTGTCGTTGGGCATCGAGGTCAAGCTAAATTCCAAGGTCGGCGAAGATGTCCAGTGGGAAGATCTCGTCGACGGTTACGATGCCGTCTACATCGCCATCGGCGCGCATCATTTCCGCGATTTGGGTATCGAGTACGCCACGCGCGAAGGCGTGATGAGCGCTGCGTCGTTCCTGCACCGGGTGGCCGACGGCACCCCTGACGACCTGAAGGGCAAAGACGTGGTCGTCGTCGGCGGCGGCAACGTGGCCATGGACGCCACCCGCACCGCCAAGCGCCTGGGCGCCAAGAGCGTGCGCTGCATCTACCGCCGCCGCATCGAGGACATGACCGCGCTTCCCGAGGAAGTGGAGGCCGCCATCGCCGAAGGTTGCGAGATGGTCGAGCTCATGAGCCCGGTGCGCATCGACAAGGGCACCGAACACGGTATCGCGTTCGTTGGCCAGCCTCAGATGCCCAGCCTGTACAAGGGCGGTCGTCCGGCGCCTGTCGCCACGCAATCCGAAGAGAAGGTTTTCGAATGCGACGTGCTCATCGAGGCCATCGGCCAGATCATCGAGTACCAGTATTTCGCCGAGAAGGGCGTCGAGCAGAATCGCGGGCGCTTCCTGTCCGACGAGCATGGCCGTGCGAACGGCTTCGAGAACGTGTTCGTCGGCGGCGACTGCCAGACGGGCCCGTCGACGGTCATCCGCGCCATCGCAGCTGGCAAGGCAGTTGCGGCCAACATCGACGCCTACCTGGGCTTCGGGCATGACGTCTTTGACGACGTGAAGATTCCGCGTGCGGCCTTTGACAGCAAGCTGGCTTGCGGGCGCGTGAACGTCCAGGAGCGTTCGGCTGCCGAGCGCGCTGCGGATTTCCAAGGCGTGGAGGTTCCGCTGCGCGATGAGGAAGCGGCGCAAGAGTGCGGCCGCTGCTTGAGGTGCGACCATTTCGGCATGGGCGCTTTGCGTGGAGGGAGGCCCGAAAAATGGTAACGTTGACCATAGACGGCAAGACGGTCGAAGCCCGCGAGGACATGACCATTCTCGGCGCCGCGCGGGGAGCCGGTATCGACATCCCCACCCTGTGCTGGATGAAGAAAATCAATGACATCGGCGCGTGCCGCGTCTGCGTCGTGGAAGTCGACGGCGAAGAGCGCATGGCTGCCGCGTGCAACACGACGGTGCGCGAGGGCATGGTCGTGCGCACGAACACGCCGGCCGTTGTGCGGGCCCGCCAGACCAACCTGCAGATGATCCTGTCCGAGCACCGCAGCGAATGCACGAGCTGCGCGCGTTCCGAAACGTGCGCCCTCAGGCAGCTGTGCGCGGACTTCTCGATCGAGTCGCTCCCGTTTGCGGCCATCTCGCCCAAGGGCGAATGGGACGAGGATTTCCCGCTTATCCGCGACAGCAGCAAGTGCATCAAGTGCATGCGCTGCGTCGCCGAGTGCGAGAAAGTCCAGCACTGCGCCGTGTGGGATTTCACCGGCAGTGGCCCCCACATGAAGGTGACCGTGAAGGACGGCCAGAACATCGACGCGGCAGGTTGCGCGCTGTGCGGCCAGTGCATCACGCATTGCCCGACTGGAGCGCTTACTGCGCGCCTCGACATCCCCAAGGTCATGAACGCGCTGGCAGACCCCGACGTCATCACGGTCGTGCAGGTGGCGCCCGCCGTTCGCGCCGCGTGGGGCGAAGGCGTGGGCTTGGCCCGCGAAGAGGCGACGCCCGGACGCATGGCTGCCGCTTTGCGCGCGCTCGGCTTCGATAAGGTGTTCGACACCGATTTTGCCGCCGACCTCACCATCATGGAAGAGGGGAGCGAGTTCGTCGAGTTCATGGGCTCCGACAAGCCGCGCCCGATGTTTACGAGCTGCTGCCCGGGTTGGGTCCGTTTCGCGAAGCTGCATTACCCGCAATTCGTGGGGCGCCTGTCTTCCGCGAAGTCGCCGCACCAGATGATGGGCGCAGTGGTCAAGAACACGATGAAGGCCGCCGCCGACGAGGCGGGCAAGAGTCTGTTCGTGGTGTCGATCATGCCGTGCGTCGCCAAGAAGTACGAATGCGACGTGCCGCAACTTGCGACCGAGGCAGGCCGCGACGTCGATGCCGTGCTGACCGTGCGCGAGTTCGACCGCATGCTGAAGATGTTCCGCGTCGATTGCGGCGCGCTTGCGGAGACGCCCTTCGACAATCCGCTCGGCCTCTCCACGGGCGCCGGCACCATTTTCGGTCGCACGGGCGGCGTCATGGAAGCGGCGCTGCGCTCAGCCGTGTTTCTGATCACGGGCGAGAACCCCGATTTCTCGACGTGCGACACGACGGCAGCCACGCCCGAGACGCCCTGGGTCACCAAGGAGCTCGATGTGGCCGGCACGCCGGTGCGCATTGCCGTGGCAAGCGGCTTGGGCAACACGGCTAAGCTGCTCGACGCCATCGAGGCGGGCGAGGTCGACCTCGACTTCGTCGAGATCATGGCTTGCCCGGGCGGTTGCGTCGGCGGCGGCGGTCAGCCGATTTCGTTCAACGAAGAGCTGGCCAGCGTGCGCGCCGAGAACCTGAACTCCCTCGACGAGGCAGACACGTTGAGGTACTCGCATGAAAACCCTGATGTCCAAAAGCTCTACGCTGATTGGGTCGACAAACCGTTGAGTCACACGGCACACGAGTGGCTCCACACCGATCAGGAAGCTTGGGACATCTAACAGCCTTTCGGCCCCCACCCGAAACGGCGATTCTACAAGGGGTGCCGGCGAAGTCATCCATCCGCCGGCACCCTGGCTTTTATGCGCGAAAGCGCAGGGGGAAAGACGCAAAAACGCGTCGCGCATTCGGCGATGTGGCCGGCGGCGCTGGGCGCTTTTGCATAGGTAATGCACTGCCCGGGCTGGTTTGGGCGGTGCCCGGTTGAACGGATGGGAAGCGAACATGAGAAAGAAGATAGGAATCATCGTCGCCCTGGCATGCGCACTCGTCTTGTGCTGCGCGTGCTCGCAGGGCTCGTCGGCATCCAGCGCGTCGGCGGCTGCCTCCTCGGGGTCGTCTGCCGCAAGTTCCGCGGCGTCTTCGTCGGCTGCTTCGGCATCGTCTGAGGCAAGCTCTGCCGTGCGCGTCATGGCCCTGAATGGGCCCACCGGCATCGGCATGGCGAAGCTGTCCGAAAACGCGGCGTATGATACGCGCTTCGTGGGTGCGACCGACGAGGTGGTGAGCGCGGTCAGCTCCGGGTCGGTCGATATCGCCGCCGTCCCGACCAATTTGGCCGCGACGTTGTTCAACAAGACGTCGGGTGGCGTGAAGATGGTTGCCGTTGACACGTACGGCACCCTGTACTTGCTCGAAAACGGCACGAGCGTGTCCTCGCTGGCCGATCTTGGCGGCAAGCACGTGTATGCGACGGGTGCTGGCGCCAACCCGCAGTATGTGTTCGAGCACTTGCTGCGGCAAGCGGGCCTCGAGCCGGGCACGTCCGTGGAAGTGGAGTACCTGCCCGAGCATTCCGAATTGGCCGCCTTGGTTGCCAACGGCGAAGCCTCGATTGCGCTTCTGCCCGAGCCCTTCGTGTCTGTCGCCCAGGCGAAAGGCGGCGAAAACGTGCGCGTGGCGCTCAACATCGGCGATGAATGGCGCAACGCGACGGGTTCCGATTTGGCGATGGGCTGCGTCATCGTGCGCACCGAGTTCGCGCAAGCGCATCCCGAGCTTGTCGAGCAGTTCCTGAAAGACCTCGACGCATCGGTGACGTATGCCAACAGCGATGTGGACGGTGCCGCGCAGCTGTGCGCCGATCTGGGAATCTTGCCGAATGCCCAGGTTGCGAAAAGCGCGATTCCCAAGTGCTCGCTCGTGTGTGTGACGGGGCAAGACGCGAAGGCGGCCGTTGATGGGTACCTGAACGTGCTGCATCAGGCCAACCCGAAATCCGTGGGCGGAAGCGTCCCGGGCGAGGACTTCTACTACTAGGCGATATGGACCTGTTCGGCGACGGAGATAGGGAATCGAAGAAGTTCCCACGTGGGGTGGGCGCGGCGTTGTTCGTCGTGCTCGCCTTGCTGGTTTGGGAGCTTGTTGCGCTGTGCGTGGGAGCGCCCTACATTGTCCCGGCTCCGCAAGACGTGCTGGCACGCGGCGCCGAACTGATCGCGACCGCAACGTTTTGGCAAGCGGTCGGCTGGTCGCTTCTACGGGTGCTGGTCGGTTTCGCGTGCGGCATGGTTTGCGGCATCGCCCTTGCCGTGCCGATGGCGGCTTGGCCCCGGGTGCGAGCTGTGTTCGCCCCCTTCATCAAGGTCATTCGCACGGTGCCGGTCGTGTGCTTCATCTTGCTGATGTTGCTGTGGGTCAACGCGACGTGGCTTTCCGCCATCATCTCGGCGCTCATGGTGCTGCCCGTGGCCTGGACGAACACGATCGAGGCGCTCGACTCGCTTGATGCGGGCACCGTTGAGGTGGCGCGCGTGTTCAGGTTGGGGCCGATGCGTCGGCTGTTCCGCCTGTACTTGCCGGCCATCGCGCCGCAGCTGCTTGCCACGGCTGCCGTCGGGCTGGGCCTGGCGTGGAAGTCGGGCATCACGGCCGAAGTGCTCGCCCTTCCCGTGCTGGGCATGGGGTCCAACATCTACCATGCCAAAATAGCGCTCGAGGCCGCCGACATCTTCGTGTGGGCGATTGTCATCATCGTGCTGAGCCTGGCGATGGAATCGGCGCTGAGGGCGTGTGCCGCGCGCTTTTCCGGATGGGAGGCGGCGTGATGCGGATTGTCGACTTGTCGAAATCGTTTGGCGACATGCGCGTCATCAACCATGTAGATGCAACGCTGCCCGAGCGCGGGATCGTCGGCATCTCCGGCGCATCCGGATCGGGCAAAACCACGTTGCTGCGCATCCTGGCGGGGGTGGAGCGGCCTGATGAGG
>CADAKR010000072.1:6475-7444 GCA_902788545.1 uncultured Coriobacteriaceae bacterium | reverse complement strand
CCCTCATCGAGTGGTTGTACGGCTGCGCGGTTGCCCACGGCGAGCGCATGGAAGCCACGCTCACGCGGCCCCTTGCCTCGTCGCTCAAATACGAGGAGTTCGTGCGGGTGCGCTTGGGCGTGGTTGGCGGCAAGGCGGTTGCCACGCCGCTTTCCCGCGGGGCGGGCGTGGTCACGTCGTTCGTGAAAGCTGACGGCATCCTCACCGTTCCGCAAAACAGCGAGGGGCACGAAGCAGGAGATGCCGTTGAGGTTCGCCTGCTGCGTCCGCGCGGGGAAATCGAGAATTCGCTCGTCGTTATCGGCAGTCATGACCCGCTCATCGACGAGGTGGCCCAGTTGATGCACGCGAGCTGGCCCGCATTGTCAGTGGCATCGACCCATGTGGGATCGATGGGCGCTATCGTGGCGGCCAAGCGCGGCGAGAATCATTGCGGGGGCATCCACCTGCTCGACGAAGCCACAGGCGAGTACAACGCCGCCTATTTGGAAAAGCATTTTCCCAACGGCGGCGTGCGCCAGGTGGAATGCGTGTACCGTCAACAGGGGCTTATGGTGGCGCCGGGTAACCCGCTTCGCATATCGTCGCTTGCCGACATGGCGCAGGAAGGCCGCAGTTATGTGAACCGCCAGAAGGGTTCGGGTACGCGAATCTTGGCCGACTACCTCTGCAAACAAGACGGCATCGACACAGCAGCGATTTACGGGTATGACCACGAAGAGTTCACGCATACCGCCGTTGCCGCGTTGGTGGAGGCAGGCTCGGTCGACGCAGGCATGGGAATATACTCGGCGGCGAAGATGTACGGGCTCGGTTTCGTCCCCGTGTGCGAGGAGCAATACGATCTGCTCATCCCCGATTACGCATGGGACACTCCCATGGTCCAAGCGCTCATCGGCATTCTGCAAGGCGAGGCGTTCCGTGCGCGCATGAGTCAACTGGGCGGCTATCGCGTAGACCAGCCGGGGC
>CADAKR010000072.1:0-6454 GCA_902788545.1 uncultured Coriobacteriaceae bacterium | reverse complement strand
GGATTGCGGCATAGCGAAAGCGCGCATCGACTCCTGGCTCGATGACGAGCTCGCGTTGGCGTGCGAAGGCGATCGCCGCGTCTTTAGCTTTAAGGGCGAACGCTGCGTTGTGTCGACGCGCGAGCTTGAAAGGCGCTCGTACGGGCCAATCAAGCTCGATCGCACTGGCCTGGCAGTTGAGGGGCAAGACGGGGCGGTTGAGGAATTCATGCGCCTGTTCACCCTGCGCTTCATATCCGCCGGAGGATGACATTTGCTGCGCACGTGCCATGGCATGCGCATGTTGGCCACATATCCCATATACGACTATTACGGCAAACCTTGTGGACGTAGCTCTGGGCATTGAATGCGCTTTTGTGCCAAACGGGAAAGGAATAATCTCGCTACAAGCTGCAAGACGACACGTGGCGCTGGGTCGAGCAGTGCGTCATCGGCAACGGCATGCATGACTTGCCCGAAGGGGTGGCGTACTTGTTCGTGCGTTACGACCGGTTCGCCGTCGATGTCTTGTTTGACGACTTGCACGGCATCGTTTCGAGCTATGGCGTCACAGCCGGATTCACGCCGGTTTTCGGAATATGCATGATCGGCAATCAAGACAACGGGTTCGATTGCCTCGATCAAGCGCTCATAGCGGCGGCGCACGCCAAAGCTGACTTTCGCAAGAACGTTTGCGTGTATGAGCCGAGCATGAAAGAGCGCAGCGAAAAGGAATACCGCATCCTCGATTTCAGGCCGGAGTAAAGCCGGGCCGGCAAGCGCGCTTAACGCAGCTCCATATCGTCGACCGAGCCGTCGAGCAAGTCGATCATGAGCAGGCGGTTGCGGATTTGCCCTGGTTTTCCAAGGACGACCTTTACGGCTTCAGATGCTTGGAAGGCGGCGATCGAATAAGCCGTGAAGGGGAGGTTGCCGAGCTTCTTATGCTGGCTTTCTCCGAATGGCTCGCCGTAGATGCTGACGAATGACACGTCGCCGGGATAGACGGTGCACACTTGCCCGAACCAGCCGGCGATGGCGCCGTACACGAGCGGCAGTCCCCTGTTCTGGCATGCGTGAGCCATCCAGAACCGCGCCTCGAGGTTGTCGAGGCAATCGACGACGCAATCGACGTCGGAGAGAAGCGACGCGGCATTGCTTTCGGTCAGGAACGTGACCAGGGGCTCGGCTTGAACGCTGCTGTTGATTGCCGCTATGCGTTCGGCGGCAACCAGGGCCTTCTCGCGTCCGAGCGCCGATTCCGTGCAGAGCAGCTGGCGGTTCAGGTTGCTCTCCTCGAACACGTCGCCGTCGATGACGCGCAAGTATCCTACGCCGATGCGTGCGAGCGCCTCGATAACGGCGCCTCCCAAGCCGCCGCAACCGACGATGGCGATCCGTTTATTCGCGAGTTTTGCGCACTCTTCTTCGGAAAGCGCGATCTTATTGCGGTCGTAGCGGTTGGGAAAGCTCATGTTATATCGCCTCGTCTCATTGCTGACCTCTGAAGCATAATTTGATAAAGTGTAGATGAGCCGGGGCGCTGTGGGTATTGGGAAGCGCTCCGGCTCATCCTTTTCCAGCGACGCGGGAGGGTCATCCCGGCTTACATGCTGGCGCATAACGGCCATAAAGGCCGGTTATACGTAACGGTATGTTTGCATCATCTCGTCAGCGAGCTTCTTCTTGCGGCATGCGTCGCAGACGGTGGGCACTTCGCCTTCGCCCACGGCGTGGCGCGCTGACTCGGGCGTGCCCATGAGGCTGCCGCACTGCTCGCAGAACAGAAGGTCGAACGTGCGGTTCCAGATGGTGCGCGTCTTCTCGTCCTGGCTAAACTCGATAGCGCCCGTGGGGCACACGTTCGCGCAGCTGAGGCAGCCCACGCAGAACTCGGAGGGCTTGTCGAAGGGCGTGTCGACCTTCTTCTCGGTGCCGCGAAGCACAGTCGAGATGGCACCCGTGCCCAGGCTATCGCACGCTTGCACGCACAGGCCGCACAGGATGCACTTCTCGTTGTCGATTGTGACCAGGCGTTCGAAGCCTTCGCGGCCCCACGCCTTGTTCATGTCGGCGATGCGTTGCGCGTCGGGCGCCCGATGGGCGAGCAGCGACAAGATGACCGCGCGCTCTTCGAGGATTTTCTCGGACTTCGTGTAGACGTCGCATTCCTGGCTGATGGGGTAGACGCACGAGGTGACGACTTTGCGCTTCCCGCGCTCTTCCACCTCGACGATGCAGATGCGGCAGCACGCACGATGGTCGGAAAACGCATCGGAGCGGCACAGCACCGGGATGGGTATGTTATTGCGGCGGGCGACATCGTAGATGTACTCGCCCTTCTCGCATTCGCATTCGACGCCGTCGATGCGGATGGTCAGCTTCTCGCTCATGCGGGCCTCCTCTCGGTCAGCACCGCGTCGAAGCGGCACGCCTCGCGGCAGCTGCCGCAGGCGATGCACTTGGCCGGGTCGATGACGTGAACTTCCTTGCGCCCGCCCGTGATGGCACCGGCAGGGCATGCGCGCGAGCACAGGCCGCAGCCCGTGCAGGCATCCGGCTTGATCGCGAACTGCGTGAGGTCTGCGCACACGCCCGCAGGGCATTCCTTGCTCTCGATGTGGGCTTCGTACTCGTCGCGGAAGAACTTGATCGTGGTCATGACCGGGTTGGGAGCCGTACGGCCCAGGGCGCACAGCGATGCGTCCTGCATCGTGCGCCCGATGCGCTCGAGAAGCTCGATGTCGCCGGGCTTGCCGCGGCCTTCGCAGATGTCGGTGAGGATGGCGCGCATCTGCCGTAAGCCCTCGCGGCACGGCGTGCACTTGCCGCAGCTCTCTTCGCAGAGGAAATCGACGTAGTAGCGCGCGACTTCCACCATGCACGAGCGGTCATCCATGACGATCATGCCGCCAGAGCCCATCATGGCGCCGTATTCGGTGAGCGTGTCGAAGTCGACGGGAAGGTCGAGCAACGACTCGGGAATGCAGCCGCCGGACGGGCCGCCGGTTTGGATGGCCTTGAACGGGCGGTCGTCGATGATGCCGCCGCCGATGTCGTAAATGAGCGTGCGCAACGTGGTGCCCATGGGCACCTCCACAAGGCCCGTGTGCTTCACCTTGCCGACCATGGCGAACACCTTGGTGCCCTTCGAGCCCTCGGTGCCGATCTCGGCGTACTTCTCGCCGCCATCGCGCAGGATGGTGGGAATCGATGCGAGCGATTCCACGTTGTTCAGCACGGTGGGATGGTCGAACAGGCCGCGCTGCACGCTGCGGATGTACTTGGCGCGCGGTTCGCCCACGCGGCCTTCGATCGACGCCATGAGCGCCGTCGACTCGCCGCAGACGAATGCGCCGCCGCCGCGCACGATGGAAAGATCGAGCTTGTGGCCGGACCCCATGATGGATTCGCCCAGGATGCCCGCCTTGTACGCATCGTCGATGGCGTGCTGGATGTGGTCGCGTGCGAGCGCGTACTCGTCGCGGATGTAGAGCACGCCTTCTTCGGCGCCAATGGCCAGGGCGCCGATGATCATGCCCTCGATGACGGCATGGGGGCTGCCCTCCATCGTGGAGCCGTCCATGAACGCGCCGGGGTCGCCCTCGTCGCCGTTGCAGACGATGTACTTCGGGAAAACATCGTAGCCGGCCGCCGTGCGCCACTTGCGCCCGGTGGGGAAGCCCGCGCCGCCCTTGCCGCGCAGGCCGCTTTTCTCGACTTCGGTGATGATCTCGTCCGGCGTCATGGCGAGCGCCTTCTTCAGGCCCTCGTAACCGCCGCGCGCGATGTAATCATCGATGCTGAGCGGGTCGATGATGCCCACGTCCTTCAACACGACCTTGTGCTGAAGGGCATAGTAGGGGTTGTCGGCCATGTGCTCGTAGGTTTGACCGTCTTTCTTGAACAGCAGCTTTTGGACAGGCTCGCCGTCAAGCGAATCGACGATCGCCGCAGCGTCGCGCTCTTTCACGCGGTAGTACATGAGGTCGCGCGGCATGAAGCGGACGATGGGGCCCTGCTCGCATTCGCCGGAACAACCGGTCCGCACGACTTGCGCGCTGACTTCCACGTCGCCCGAAAGGCCGCGTGCGTCGAGTTCGGCCTGTATGGCGTCGGCAACGCCGAGCGCGCCGTTGGCAATGCAGCCCGTTCCACAACAGACGAGGATTTTCTCGGTGCCGTTAATCATGCGCGCTCACCTCCCCGCCGTTCGCGTAGCTTTCGATGATGCCGGGAATCTGCTCGACGCGCAGCTTGTTGTGGTACGTCCCGTCGACGAGCATGACGGGAGCAAGGGCGCACGATCCCAGGCAGTTCACGAGCTCAACCGAGAACGTGCCGTCCTCGGTCGTCTCGCCCGGATCGATTCCCAGGTTGCGCTTCAGCTCGGTAGCAAGGTTCATGGCGCCGCGCAGGTGGCAAGCGGTGCCGTTGCATATCTTGACGATGTGGTCGCCCTTTGGCGTGAGCGAAAGGGCTTTGTAGAACGTCGCCATCGAGTATAGTTGGGCTTCAGCGCAGCCAAGGTAAGCCGCCAGCGCCGAAAGGCCCTCTTCGGGAATGTAGTTGAACGCATGTTGCATGTCCTGCATGGCGGCCAGCGCGAACCGCTGGTCGGCAGGATACGCCTCGATGATCTCGGAAATCTTCGAGGCTTGCTCTTGATCGGTCATAATCACCTCATTTCCAATGTGGCAGGAGGGCATGTCGCCGCTACCACATTTCTACCCACCGGCAACCAACGGGGTGATGGCGACGTAATCATCTTCGGTCAATTTGGTTGCTACGCCGTCGAGATGCTCGATATGGCGGCCGTTGACCATGATGATGACGTCGTCGCCCTTGTCGGTGCCGTCCTCGCTCAATATGAGGCTGCGGAATTCGGGCCAACGCTTCGAGAGGTCCTCCATAAGCGCGAGGACGTTCCCGGGCGCGGGAACGTCGCATGATTGGCAGCCAGTGATTTGGCGGTATGTCGCGAAGAACTTGACGAGCATGATGACCCTCCGTATCCAGGATATGTGGGTGGGCCAGGGGTTGAGGCCCCTGGCCCACCGGCCCCCTTCCCGGAGCTAGTATGTGATGCTCAGCTCGTCGAGCTTCTCTTGCGTGGGGATGCCGTCCGCAGTCCAATTGCGGGCCTCGTAGTACTCGGCCAGCATGGTCTGCAGTTCGCTGACCTTGCCCTTGGCAGGGCCAGTTGGCAGTGCCTCGCGCAGCAGGCGCGGCGGAAGCGTGTCCTTCTCGACGCCAGCCTGGATGTTGAAGCGCTTCTCGAGGTTCCAGATGCGCTCGCCCTTGAGCAGGATCTCCTCATCGGTCTCGTCGGAACCGACCGCCTCGCGGTATTGGCCGGCGATTTCGGGCAGCCCGATGCCGAACGTGGTGAACAGGCAGATGCCCGTGGAGTCGCACAGGGCCGTGAGGTCCTGGAACAGCTTGAGCACAGGAGCCTTGCCCTCGGAGACCTGCGGGTCGAGCTTCATGGGGATGCCCAGAACCTCGGGGGAGATCATGTAGCCGCGGACGTGGCAGCCGCCGCGGTTCGAGGTGGCGTACTCAAGGCCGATGCCCTGGATGGCGCGGCCGTCGTAAGCGGGCATTTCCTGCTTCTTGACGGACATCGACAGCTCGGGATGGCCGTACTTTTCGGCCAGGCGATACGAGCCCAAGCCGATGGTGTTGCCGAAGCCCTCGCCGTCGGCGCACATCTGAGCCAGCTTCACCATGGCCTCCGCGTCGCCGAAGCGCAGCGGGAAGCCGATGTCGGATTCGGGGATGGCGCCCATCTCGAAGAGCTCCATCGCGCAGGCGACCGTGGAGCCGAGGGTGATCGGGTCCATGCCCTGCTCGTTGCAGATGAAGTTAGCCTTGACGATGGCGGCGATGTCGTTAACGCCGCAGGCTGCGCCGTAGGACCAGCCAGCTTCGTACTCGGGGCCCTCGCCGAAGCCGTCGAAATCGCCCCTGCCCTCGACCTTGGTCACGCGACCGCAGGCGATGGTGCAGCCGAAGCAGCCCTGGTTCTTGACGAGATGCGTCTCGGCCAGGCGCTCGCCGGAGGTGTCGTCGGCCTTCTCCCAGAAGGCGCCGTCGCGCGCGTTGTGCAGCGGCAGTCCGCCGACTTCGTTGACGATGTTGACCAGGATCTGCGTGCCCAAAGCACCCAGGCCCTCGCCGGTGACGGGATGCTCGCGCAGCATCGTGCGGGCCTTAGTGGCCTCTTCCATGAACTTCTCGGGACGCGCGACCTTCACGCCGCCCGTGCCGCGCACGACGACGGCTTTCAGGTTCTTCGAGCCCATGACGGCGCCCATGCCGCCACGGCCGGCAGCGCGGTTCTTGTCGTTCATGATGGTGGCGTACAGCATGCCGCGCTCGCCCGGCGTGCCGATGCAAGCCACGCGAACCGAACCGTACTTTTCCTCGAAGGCCTCGGTGACCGGGTGCACGCCCTGGCCCCACAGATCGC
>CADAKR010000071.1 GCA_902788545.1 uncultured Coriobacteriaceae bacterium | reverse complement strand
GCGACCTGCCGTGTCGATGATGGCGACATCGCAGAGGTTCTCGACGGCGCAACGCAGGCCGTTCTTCGCGATCGCAACGGGATCCTTGCTGTCCTCGCCTTCGCGGTACACGCGCACGCCGATCTCGCCGCCTAACGTTTGCAGCTGGTCGGCAGCAGCGGGACGGTACACGTCGCATGCGACGAGCAGCGGGTTGTGCCCCTCGCGCTTTAGCAGGTACGCGAGCTTGGCCGCAGCCGTGGTCTTGCCCGAGCCCTGCAAGCCGACGAGCATGATGACGTTGGGATGCTTGTTCGGGGCGAGCTCGATTTCGGCATCGGTCTGGCCGAGCAGCGCCGTCAACTCGTCGAGAACGACCTTGATGACGTTTTGAGCCGGCGTGAGCGATTCGAGCACGTCGGCTTGCATGCACCTCTCGCTCGTCTTCGTGATGAACGACTTCACGACCTTGTAGCTGACGTCTGCTTCGAGGAGCGCCATGCGCACGCGCCTCATCGCCGCGGAAATGTCGCCTTCGGTGAGGCGACCCTTGCCACGCAGGTCGTCGAATACCTCTTGAAGTTGGTCTTGCAGATTGTCAAACATTGCTACTCCTGTCCGAACTCGCCGACGAGGCTGGCTGCGTACTCGTGGGCATCGAAGTCCTTGAGGTCCTCGAGCCCCTCGCCGACGCCGAGCTTGATGATGGGCAGTTTCAGGTAATGGGCCACCGCCACGGCGATGCCGCCCTTGGCCGTGCCGTCGAGCTTCGTGATGATGACGCCGTCAAGGTCGAGCGCGTCGTTGAACTCGCGCGCTTGCTGCAAGCCGTTTTGGCCTGTCGTCGCATCGATGACGAGCACGAGGTGAACGGGAAGGTTCGCGCGCTTGCGAACTACGGCGACGACCTTCTCGAGCTCGCGCATGAGGTCAGCGGACGTGTGCAGGCGGCCGGCAGTGTCGATGAGCACGAGATCGGCGCCGATGGCCTCGCCGCGCTCGATCGTCTCGAAGCACACGCTTGCCGGATCGCTGCCGCGATCGCGGGCGCAGATCTCGACGCCGGCACGTTGCGCCCACACCTCGAGCTGCTCGATTGCCGCAGCGCGGAACGTGTCTGCGCACCCGAGGATGACAGTGCGACCGGCATCCTTGGCCTCTTTGGCGATCTTGCCGGTCGTCGTGGTCTTGCCCGACCCGTTCACGCCGACGAACAAGACGATGGAAGGATCGCCGCCCAGGATGTCCTGCCCGCCCTCGACGAACTCGCCGGCGATCTCCTCGTTGAGAGCCTGCAGCACGTCGTACGCGGTGCGGTAGCCCTTGCGCGTCGCCTCGCCGCGTAGCTTGTCGACGATCGAGGAAGCCGAATAGCCTCCCATGTCCGACATGATGAGCGTTTCCTCTAAACCGTCCCAGAAGTCGTCGTCGACGTCGGGGCTGCGATCGAGCAGCAGGTTCATGTCTTCCTGGAACGCCTCGCGCGTGCGCGCAAGCCCTTCCTTGAACCGGTTCATGAGTCCCATGTTCGCTCCTATTCCGCCATCTCGAGCGCTCGCTCGAGTTTCTGGCTTATGACTTGCGTCACGCCGTCTGCTTGCATGGACACGCCGAACAGCACGTCGGCCATCTCCATCGTGCGGCGCTGGTGCGTGATCATGATGAGCTGGGTCGATTCGCGCAGCGTGTCGATATAACCCATCAGGCGCCTCAAGTTCGTGTCGTCGAGCGCCGCTTCGACCTCGTCGAGGATGTAGAAGGGCGTGGTACGCGTCTTGTAGACGGCGAAGAGCAGCGCGAGCGCCGTCAGCGACTTCTCGCCACCGCTCATCAGCATCATCTTCGTGAGGCGCTTGCCGCGCGGCTGCGCGGTAACCTCGACGCCCGAGTTCTCGATATCATCGGGATCGACGAGCGAGAGGTGCGCCGTACCGCCGGGGAACAGCACCCCGAACACCTCGTTGAAGTTAGCGTTCACCTGGTCGAACGTTCGCGCGAAATCGTCTTTCATGCGCGCGTCGATGACGCGCACGATACGTGCGAGCGACCTGCGGGCTGACTCGACGTCGGCAAGTTGGCCCGCGAGGTAGTCGTAGCGTTCTTTAAGCTCGGCATACTCGGCTGCTGCATCGGGGTTGATGGTGCCCATCGACTTGATGCGCCTTTCCAGCCTGAGGACCTCGTCTTCAACCTCCGCGCGGTTTTCAAGCTGCGGCAGGTTCTCGACATGGTCGAGCGGCGTTTCCAAATCGACGACGACTGCGTTGACCGCAGCCTCGACTTGCACCTCAAGCCTGCTCTTGTCGACGCGAACCTGCGCGGCGCGCTCGCTTGCAGCATCATAATCGTCATGCGCCTTGCGAGCATCGTCGCGGGCTGCCGCGGCGTCTGCGTGAACGGTGCTCGTGGACGACTGCGAAGCGCTCACGGCCTCGTCGAGGATTCGCACGCGGCGCTGAATGCCCGTTGTGAGCAAGTCGAACACGGCGAGCAGCGCATCGGCCCTCTTGACGGAAGCCGCTTTCAGCCCGAGCATCTGACGAGCCTCTACCGCACCGTCCTCGACGGCTTTCCTGTCATTTTGGCGTGCATCGACTATGCGTTCGGCGTACACGCGCCTCTCGGCGAGCGTCGCTGCAGATAGCTTCGCCTCCGAAAGCGCATCCGAGAGCTTGGCGACCTCTTCGCGCAAGGGCACAGCCTCGCCGGCCTTCGCCTCCCGTTCGGCGAGGAGGCCAGCCCGCTTCGTCTCGCACTCCGCCAGCCTCTCCACGCATGCATCGAGTTCGGGCCGCACGTCATCAACTGATTTGCGCGCCGTCTCGAGCTGCCGTTCCATGTCCTCGAGTTCGTTGGCCACCGTGGAAAGCCGCCTCATGGCGCGCTCCTCCTCAGCTGCGGCGGCGGCATGGGCGCCCTTGCCGTTGGCGAGATCCTGGCTGAGCTTCAAGCTGGCAGCTTGCGCTTGGCGATACGTCTCCTCGGCTTCTTCTGCATGCTTGACGGCTGCGTCTTTCTCGGCGATGGCCGTCTTGAGATTCACCTCGAGCTGATCGAGGCGCCGTTGACGCGCGAGAACGCCTTCTCCAGACCCCTCGTCAGCGCCGAATACCTTCACTTTGCCCGAAGGCCACAGCGCGCATCCGTCCATCGAAACGAACCTCAGACCCGCTTCATCTGCCGCATGCGCGGCGAACGCCTCGTCGCGCGCCGTGCATAAGACGACGTCGCCGAGCAGCGCCTCGACGATCGGAGCCGAAGCCTCGGCGTATTCCAGATCGTCGACGAGGGGATGCCCGACCTTGCATGCACGAGCTGCAACGCTGCGTTGGGCGGCTGCATCGTCTCGGGCGATCATGGTAACGTCGCCGACCATCCCGCCTGTGATGATGGCGGTTGCGACTTCCGCCGCCATGCCGGGGTCTTTCACCGCAAGTGCGGCTATGTCTTCGCCAAGCAAGCGCTCGACGATCGATTCGAGGTTCTTCGAGGCTTTGACGGCTTGGGACAAGGGCACGCCGTCGAAGCGCTCGGCGTTGTCCATGAGCCACAGCAAAGCCGGGTCGTCTTCCCTGACGGCTCGTTGCGCTTGCTTGAGTGCGCGGATTTCCGATTCGGTGAGACGAACCGCCTCTTCGGCCTGCTCGCGTGCTGACCGGGCTTGCTCGCGTTCCTCGAACTTCGCCACGACTTCGCTTTGAGCTGCTGACTCTTGGCGCTCGAGTTCCTCAAGCGCCTCCTTAGCAGCCTTCGCGACAGCAGCGCGTTCCTCGTATTCCGCTTTCGCACGTTCCGCGTCGGCGCCCAGCTCGACACGGCGCGCCTCGATGACCTTCATGTGCGCCATGCCGTTGGAAAGCGTTTCCTGCAAGAACGCCTGGTTGCGCTTCCCCTCGTCTATGCCGTCTTCGCACGCACGCAAATCCGTCGCGATGCGCTCCAGGTCGTCCTCGACACCACGGCGGCGCGCTTCCAGCTCCTCGCGAGCCTTCGAAAGCCCCTCCGCCTTCTTCTCTGCTTCACCGCATGCCAAGAGCACCTCGGACAGCTGCTCCTCGGCGTTCGCGAGTTCCTTTTCAGCCTGTTCGAGGCGGGTGGCTGAACCGTCGAGCGATGCCTTCATGTCCGCTTCGTAATCGATTGCGGCCCGTCGCCTCTCGCGCACGAGCATCTCGGCGCTATCGAGCCGCTCTGCCAGATTCTCGGCGCGGCGGTGCCTGCGCGACAAATCACCCGCGTCTTCCGATTCGCGGCGGATGAGCTCTTGGATGTCGCTCACCTTCTGCTCGGCGGCGGACACGCTGGCTCGGCGCTGTTCCACCTCGGTAGCAACTTTTTTCTCCGCTGCGCACACAGATTCCCATTCGCGCTGCAACGAGCGGAGGTCGTCGACTGCCAAGGCGAGCTTCAAATCGACCAGCGCCGCATGCGCCTCCTGGTAAGCTGCCGCGCGCTTCGCCTTGCGCTCGAGCGGGCCGAGTTGGCGCGACACCTCGCCTGCCACATCGCGCACGCGGGCAAGATGGTTATCCATCGAGGCCAACTTGCGGGCGGATTTCTCCTTGCGCTGCTTGTGCTTCAGGACGCCCGCCGCCTCCTCGATGAGGGCCCGGCGGTCCTCGGGCTTCGATTGGAGGATCGAATCGAGGCTGCCCTGCGAGATGATCGAATGAGTGCCTGTACCCAGGCCGGTATCGTGCAAGATGTCGAGCACGTCGAGTCGGCGCGAAACGACGCCGTTGACGAGGTATTCCGATTCTCCCGACCTGAACATGCGCCTCGTGATGACGACTTCATCGAATTCGACGGGCAGCGTGTGGTCGGAGTTGTCCAGCACGAGATCGACTTCTGCAACTGAGACGGCCTTGCGGGCAGCTGAACCCGAGAAGATGATGTCTTCCATCGCCTGACCGCGCAGATGGCGCGCATTGCGCTCGCCGAGCACCCAGAGCACCGCGTCGGAAATGTTCGACTTACCCGACCCGTTTGGGCCCACGATGGCCGTGATGCCCGGCTCGAGCGTGAGCACGCTGCGGTCGGCAAACGACTTGAACCCCTTCAGAACGAGCGATTTCAGGTACACGACGCCACCTTATCCTTCGTCGCTGGCGATTCGCTGGCGCTTTTCGGACCTCATGCGCTCCGCCTGGATGCGCTCTGCGGCGCGCGTCGCGGCCTTTTGCGCCTTCGCCTGCTGCTGGGCCGACACTTTGTCGATGGTGGCCTGCGCTTGGGCGTAGATTTTCTCGGCCCTCGCCTGCTGCTGGGCCGTGACGCGCTCGACGCGCTCGTCTTCAGTGAGGCCGAGGCCGAAGAACTCTCCCAGACGGGCGAGCGTGCTCTTGGCGGCTTGGCTCTCGGCTTCCTTTTTCGTGCGGCCCGTGCCCTGCGCAAGGCCCTGGTCCCCCGCGAAAACCTGCGCGACGAACGTGCGGTCATGCGGCGGCCCCTGAGTCTCCACGAGCTTGTAGGTCGGCGTGATGCCGTCTTCCTGCAGCTTCTCCTGCAAGGCGCTCTTGGGATTTTCTGGCTCTTTCGCCATGTCGATCGACATGCGGTCGATGAGCGTTCGCTCGACGAACGCATGCGCCGCCTCGATACCGCCGTCGAGGAACAATGCGGCGACAACGGCCTCGTAGACGTTTTCCAGGGCGGAATGCAATCCGCGCCGACCCGTACCCTGCTCCGATGAGCCGAACACGATGACGTCGGCAAACCCCAGCCCTTCCGCGACATCCGAGAGGCTCGCGCCCGAAACGAGCGCCACCTTGATGCGCGTCAAGCCGCCCTCGTCAAGCTCGTGGAACCGGTTGAACGCCTCTGATGCCACGATGCCCCCGAGAACGCTGTCCCCGAGGAACTCGAGCCGCTCGTAGGAATACCTGACCGAGCGTCCCTCGTTTGCGGACGGATGCGTGATGGCCGAGAGAAGGTACTGCGGCTCCTTGAATTCGTAACCGATGATGGCCTGGGCCTTCTCGAATTTCTGTCGTTGCTCTTCGTTCAAGTTGGTCTAACCCTCGATTCAAGCTGTTCGCGCGCGAATCAACCTGAATGAAGGGCACGTCGGCAACGTGCGCTTCATCCATGCTACTCGCGCAAATGTGCATGCTTACGCCACCGGGCGAGCCGGGACGCAATACCGTATTGTACTGGGAAACAGAGTAAGCCGCCCTACTTTTGAACCGCTTCCGCGATTAATTCAGAAACGCCTGAACGCACGTAGGCCGCCGATGCAAGCACGCCGTTCTTGATTGCGCGCGCGCTCGACGACCCATGGCCGACGATGCACGCACCCTTGCAACCGAGAAGCGGCGCCCCGCCCATGGCGTCGGGGTCGATGGAGGCTTTCAGGTTCTTCAGGCCGCCCTTGAGCATCATCGCCGCGATCTTCGTCTTCATCGACGCCATCATGATCGATTTCAGCTCGCCGAACAGGACCTTGGCAGTTCCCTCGACGGTCTTCAGGCACACGT
>CADAKR010000070.1 GCA_902788545.1 uncultured Coriobacteriaceae bacterium | reverse complement strand
CTCCTGCAGCTGGTAGCTGATCGAGCTGACGTAAGCCGTGCAATACCATGTCTCGTAATCGGCGGCGCTCAGTTTGCTCGGGTCCTTGGCCGCCTGGCGCGCCAGGTCGTTGTCGGGCGTCGTCAGCGCGCTCACCTCGATGCTCGAGATGAGGCCATCGGTACCGGATAGCTCCTGCACCAAATCGAGCGGGGCGTAGATCTGGTCATCCTCATCGCCTCCGGCCTCGAACACACCAGCGATTTCGTAGGCGCCCGATGCGCTGCTGCCCGTTATCTTCAGGCTGTCACCCGCGCTCACGCCCAGCTCGGAAGCGAGCGTTGTGCCGACCATGACCTTCTCGGCATCGGCGGCAATCGACTCGTCAAGCCAGCGGCCGCCGACGATATCCCACCACGACCGCATGCTGATGACGCCGGCGTCGAGCTCCTCGCCCGTCGGCAACGACAGATGGTGGTTGAACCACGAGCCGACCATGGTCACCTGCTTGCCGTTCGCATTCACATGCGCTTCGATGAACGGCGCGAAGTCGACGATGTTGAAAGCCCAGAAAATCGTCTTCACATTGCCGAGCTCGTCTTCTTTCAAATACGAAGCGGGAACCGAAGTGGAGCCCTCGACCTCGTATAAGTCGCTGACGACGCTGGCCTCCTTCGGCACAACCGTGATGTTCGACCCGTACGTTTTCAGCTCGGCGTTCACCTTGTCGCCGACGTCGAACATGACCGCGAGCATGGCGGTGGCAAGCGACGCGCCGAGCGCGATCGTGAAGGCGATCATGAACATCTTTCCCTTTTGGCGGAGCAACACGCCCGCTATCATCCTGAAAAACATGCGACCACCTCCTTACTTGAACGTCTTCTCGTATTTGGCGAGGCCGTCTGTCGGCAAGACGATGTAGCCGTCGGCGACGCTGTAATCGACGGGAATGGGGTTGCAGCCGCCCTTGAACCCGATCGTGTTGATGTTCATGACGACGTCGCACAGCTTGCAGACCACCTGGCCATCGCGTTCGTAATACCCCGTCTGGCCGCAGATCTCGCATGCATCGAGCCCGACGCCGTAAGCGCTCGAGCCCGGCTTCTTGATGACGATGAAGCGCACGCCCACGCCGCCGTCCGTCTGCTTGCCGTTTTCGAGGGCGACGCCAGCTTCCGTGGTATAGGTGAACCGGTGCAAATGCCCGTCTTCCACCTGCTCGAGCGACACGTACACGTTGCCGTCATGCACTTCGCATTCCTCCGAAGGCGACAGCTCGGGACCGCGATGGGCGTAGTCCTTGACGATGGTTACCGTGAGCGTGGAGAGCACGATGCACACGAGCATGCAGATGGCCCAACGGCGGCGGTTGCGCCACTTGGCCTTGTTCTTGCGATGCTCGGCCGGATTGGCGTAGGGCTCCTTGTCGCGCAGGCTGAGCACGATGACGTACACGGCGAGCGCCGCGAACACCCCCAAGATGATCAGCGTGAAGATAAGCGTGTTGTTCGACGTCCATGTCGTGACGGCGAACATCGTCTTGTACAGGTCGGTGCCGGCCTTGATGATGCGGCGTGCGATGAGGATCTGGCAAAGGCTGACCGTCTGCACGAGACAGATGATGCCGATGACCACACCCGTGGCGATGCCCATCATGCGATGGTCGAGCGCCTTGAACGCCTTTGCGACCGCCACTCCCGCAACGACGACGAGCGCGATGCCGGCAAGCCAACCCAGGATGCGGAACGCAAAGTCAGTCGACACGAGGTTGTCGACCGAAATGCCGAAGTTGGCGGGATAGTTAATGACGTCGGGCACCATGTAGAAGATGCGCAGTGCCATGAACAGCGTGAACGAGAACAGGACGACGAGCTTGAGCACATGGGCGATGCCCCCGGACTGGCCTTTGGCCTTGCCCTTGCCCGCAATGGCAGCGACGATGGCGCACACGAGCGCCACCACGGCCACGATCAACGACGCGATGAAAATGCCCATGTTCCAGCTGCCCGTGGCAATGAGCGCCGTGTTCTGTTTCGCGATGGCCATGGCAACAGACGCGACGAAGCCCGCCACGATGCCGCCCGCCACGACCCGCATGCCGAAGCGGCCCTGCGAATCGCGCGCATAGGCGAAGACCACGCCGACGAGCAGCGCTGTCACGATAAGGTCTTCGACCACGTTAGAGAAGTAAATCTCCATGTCGTTCCTTCTTGAATCTCATTTCGGCACATGCCAAGCCGCTTGGCGCAATGGGCGACCTGACATTTGCCGAAACGTGCGAAGTTGGGTCGCCTGCAATCGACGACCCAACTTCAGGGTTCCTAAACTAGCTGGAAAGCGCGCCGATTAGTACTCAAGGGGCACGTAATCCCAGGACTCGCTGACAACGAGCGGCCACTTCACGCCGTCGTCGAAGCTCTTGGCGCCAGGGCCGGTCTCCGCGTCGGTATGCAGCAGGTAGTTGTTGTCAGCCGGGCTCTTGATCGTGATCTCGAGCTTGTACTTGCCCTGACCCGGCATGGCGATGTTCGCACCATAGTGCGGGCCGTCGGAGGCGCTCATTTCCATGAACGTGCCCGAAGCGGCTTCAGAGCCATCCTCGGCGGTGATCTTGTAGTCGACCGTCAGATACGGAACCCAGTCGCCCACGCCAAAGCCGAAGTTGTTGGCCAGTGCGTGAATGTCGGCTTCCAGGTGGATGTCCTTGCCCTCGATGGTGGAGCCATCGGTCATCGGCACGGGCTGGAAGTACACGGCCGAGACGTTCAGCCAACCGCCAGCCTCGATGTCCTCGAAGATCGGCGTCTCCTCGAAGCCGGCCTCCTCGCCCACGGCACCGGCGCTCGCGGCGCTCGACGACGCGGCGGACGAGCTCGCTTGGGCGGCGCTGCTGGCAGCGCTGCTGGCGGCACTCGACGCAGCCGAGCTGGCAGCCGCACTGCTCGAAGACGAGCCGCCACATGCGGTCAGGCCCAGGCACGCAGCCATGATGGCCGACACGGCGAAGCAGGCGAGCAGCCTCTTCATGCTTTTGGTCTGTTCCATAGATTACTCCCTTTCCTTCAACAGACTTACTTATTGGACACGTCCGCTCGTGCGGCCGTCATTCCCTCGCTGCTTTCGGCCTCGGCACCCTTTGCGCCGGCGGCCTTCGCTTTACGTTCCTTCGTGAAATGCACGATGAAGATGATGATGGTTACGATGAGCAGCAATATCTGCGGCACGATGGTTTCAACCCACGGGTTGATGCCGAGAATGGTGAGCAGCTCGTTGCCTGTGGGAATCCACGGGATATAAGTGCCCACGATGACGTTGCCCTCGATAAGCTCGTTGATGCCAGATCCGAGGAAGCTGATGGCCATGATGAACATCAGGATGGACATGACTATGAAGAACGGCTTCAGCGGCAGCTTCACGCTGAACACGCGCATGATGACGAAGATGATGGCCAACACGACAAAGCCGGCGAGGATGCCGCCCCATATGACTATGGGATCGGTGCTTGCAACAAGGGGATAAAGGAACAGCACGACCTCGGCACCCTCGCGGAACACGGCGAGCCACGCCGTGAAGGCCAATACGAACACGCCGCCGGTAGCGGCCGCGCCTTCGACCTGTTTCTTAATGTAGGCATTCCACGCGTCAGTTGACGATTTCGAGAGCATCCAGTTCGACATCCAGTACAACATGGCCGCCGCGACGAGCGCCGCGACGCCCTCGATGATCTCCTGCTGTTGCGAGCCGTTGCCCAGGCCGAGGCTGTACAAGATGGCGGCAACGACGAAGCTGAGCGCGACGCCGAGCGCTGCGCCGATATACACGTGGCGCAAGCTCTTCTGCTGGCCTGCCTTCACCATGTAGGCCACGATGGCGCCGATGACGAGCATGGCCTCGATGCCCTCGCGCAAGATGATGCCGAATGCGCCGGCGAACGCGGCTGC
This sequence comes from uncultured Coriobacteriaceae bacterium, assembly GCA_902788545.1. Taxonomy (GTDB): domain Bacteria; phylum Actinomycetota; class Coriobacteriia; order Coriobacteriales; family Eggerthellaceae; genus UBA9715. Next base: position 2,630 of record CADAKR010000070.1, on the reverse strand, counting down.
CGCTGAAAGATCGCCGCCCGTCGTGCCGGTTTCGCCCTCGACGCCGTCGAGGATGTTGGCGTCGGCGTGGACCATGTCTTGCAGCGTGCGCACCGCTTCGGTGAACTCCTCGACCGTGCCGCCTTTCTTGGCGTAGGACTTTGCCAGCGAGAACTGGTTCTCGACCTCGGTCTTGCGGCTGCCGGCGATGTAGCTCATGGCATTGCGCTCGAAGCCGGTCGTCTCGTAATAGCCGTAGTAGGCCTGGTTCACGGCCTCGTACGCGGCATCGGCGTCACCCGACTCGTAGGCTGAAATGCCGGCCTCGAAGAGGATGTCCATGGCGTCAGCGACCATGTTCCACGTGGGAGCCTCCTTGTCGCCGAGCGCTTTCGCGTACTCGTCGGTATTCTGGTATTCCTTCCACGTGCGGCAGTACCCGTCATCGGCATAAGCAGCCGATACGGGGGCAAGAAGGAACAACGCCATCGAAAGGGCGACGATGACGTTGAATGCGCGCACTAACACGGGCTGGGTGGAACGGATTGTAGAGACCATGGCGCCATACACTCCATAAGTAAGCCTTATCTAATTCATTGACAGTATACCAAGACTAACTTATCGATGAAAGTTATATTTGGTAAATATTTAAAATGTATGGTGAGGCTTACTATAAGGTTGCGAAGCGCGCACGGAGCGCGTCAGCGCAAAACGGTCCCATCGCAGGTGAACGCGATGATTTCCGCCTCGGGGTGACGGGATCTCAGGCCTTCGATTCCGCTTGAACCTGCAAGAAGGGCCGTTGTGGCCAGCATGTCCGCTTGCAGCGAGCTGGCTGCAACGACCGTGGCCGAAACGATATCGCTCGCAGAGGGCTTCCCCGTTGTCGCATCGATGATGTGGTGGTAGCGCCCACCCTCGATCTCGACGAATCGCTCGTAGCTGCCGCTCGTGACAACGGATTTGTCACGCACTTCCACGACGGGACTCTTTACCCGGCTCCCTTCTGGCACACGCACCGCAACGCGCCAAGGCCTTCCGGATGGATGCGAGCCCAGCATGTACAGATTGCCTCCCAGGTCGATCCTGGCGCTTTCGATCCCCGCAAGGCGCAAATGCGCCGCCACGGCATCGGCAGCAAACCCTTTGGCAGCGCCGCCGACGTCAACCTGCACGAACGGGTCGGCCTTCACGACAGCATTGCCTTCAACGGAGACTTTCTCCGCCCCGACATGCGCAAGCGCTGTGGCCACCTCGACGTCGGAAGGCACGCATTCGGCATGTTTCCACAGGTAGCTGACCGGCCCAACCGTGAAATCGAACAGCGGCTCAACATCGTGAAACGCCTTCATGGCTGCTATGAGCATCGCCGAGCGGAAATCCACCTTGCAGCGTGCGGGCGCAGCGTTGATACGCGCAACATCGCTGCCATCGAGCGAAAACGACCAAAGGCCATGAAGCTCGAGGCAGTCCTTGTGCACTTCGCGCAACAAGGACTCGATGTCGGCTCTTGCAGCCGAATCATCGAAAACCGTCACGGTGTTGAACGTGTCGAAACAATGAAACGAAACGGCGCACGATCCATCGGAATCGTTGCGGGCAATCTGACATTCGCTTGAATAGTCCGCCATGAACCGCCATGCCTTTCTCGACGATGCGGCGACGCTTGCGCCAGCGCCAGTGTATCACGCGGCGCCAGGGGGCCAGTTGTGCTGATTGTTAGATTGGGCTAATATATCAAAAGTTTTCTTCAGCTAACGTTTTAAGGCCAGCAGAACATGCAACTCACAAGGGAAAACGCCTTTCTCGAAGTCCGCGGATTGTGCAAGAGCTACGGCCAGGACGAGGCGCGCGTCGAAGTCCTAAAAGGCATCGACGTCGCGCTCGGCAAAGGCGAGGTGTGCGTGCTGCTCGGGCCGTCGGGTTCGGGCAAGTCGACGTTCCTCAACATCGTGGGCGGGCTCGAATCGGCCGATGCCGGCTCCATCGGCGTCAACGGGGTGACGATAACCGACCTTCCCCCGAGCGACCTCGTGGAATACCGCCGCCGCGAACTCGGCTTCGTGTTCCAGTTTTACAACCTCGTGCCCGACCTGACCGTCACCGAGAACATCGAGGTGTGCCAATGCCTCTCGCCGAACCCCCTTCCCATGGACGACCTGCTGAAATCGCTGGGGCTGTGGGAGCATCGCCGCAAGTTCCCGCACGAGATATCGGGCGGCCAGCAGCAACGTTGCGCCATCGGCCGCGCACTCGTGAAAAACCCGGGGCTGCTGTTGTGCGACGAGCCCACAGGCGCGCTCGATTACCATACGTCAAAAGAGATCCTCGAGCTGATGGAACAGGTCAACCGCGATTACGGCTGCACCATCGTCATCGTCACGCACAACGACGCCATCAAGCACATGGCACACCGCATCCTGCGCCTACGCGACGGAGAGCTGGTCGCCAACGAGCTGAACGAGCACATCCTCCCCGCGCGGGAGCTGACCTGGTAGCTCATGGCTTCCCCGCTGACAAAGCGCCTTCCGCGGGAATTCAGGAACAACCTGGGCAAATACCTGGGCATGTTCCTGCTGCTGGCCCTGTACCGGGTAGCCGGCCTTGCCGCTTCCCTGGCACTGACCATGTACGTCGGCCTGATGCTGATC
>CADAKR010000069.1 GCA_902788545.1 uncultured Coriobacteriaceae bacterium | reverse complement strand
GCTCGTGCGCCTGCTGAACCTGCTCGAGCGCCCCACGGAAGGCCGGGTCATCATCGACGGCGTCGACATCACCGGCTTCCACGGCAAGCAGTTGCGCGAGCTGCGGTCGAACATCGGCATGATCTTCCAGAACTTCAGCTTGTTCCAGCAGCGCACGGTGCTGCAAAACGTCATGTTCCCCCTCGAGGTTCGCAAGGAATCGCGGGCGGCCAGCGCCGAGCGCGCACACGAGCTTTTGCGCCTGGTCAGCCTCGACGACAAGGCGAGCCGCTATCCGAGCGAGCTTTCGGGCGGTCAGCAGCAGCGCGTCGCCATCGCCCGCGCGCTTGCCAACGAGCCGCACTACATGCTGTGCGACGAGGCCACGAGCGCGCTTGACTCGCGCACGACCGTTCAGGTGCTCGACCTGCTTGCCCGCATCAACAAGGAGATGGGCGTCACGATGGTCGTCATCACGCACTCGCTCGCCGTGGCGCGGCGCGTGTGCAACCGCATCGCGGTCATCGACGCCGGCCACATCGTCGAAGAGGGCGTCACGGCAGACGTGTTCGCCAACCCGCAAAGCCAGGTCGCGCGGGAATTGCTCGACTGGGGATTCGAAGACGCGAAGGGGGGCGACGAATAATGATGGAGTTCTTCGACAAGTACGGCGCACTGCTCGCGCAAGGCACGGTCGACACGCTCGTCATGACGTTCGCCTCGTGCTTCTTCGCCTATGTCATCGGCTTGCCGCTCGGCATTTGGTTCGCCGTCACCGCTCCCGGCGGCCTTCGTCCCAACCGCGGCGTCAACACGGTGCTCGGCTGGATCATCAACATCGGGCGTTCCATTCCGTTCATCATCCTGCTCGTGGCCATCATCCCGTTCACACGCTTCGTCGTGGGCACGTCGCTGGGCGTGCCGGGCGCCATCGTTCCGTTGACGGTGGCTGCGGCGCCCTTCGTCGCGCGCATCGTCGAGCAAAGCCTCGCCGAGGTCGACAAGGGCCTTATCGAAGCCGCTCACAGCTTCGGCGCAAGCGACATGCAGATCATCGTGAAGGTGATGCTGAAAGAATCGCTGCCCTCGCTCGTGCGCGGCGTGGCCATCACGTTCGTGAACCTGTTCGGCTATTCCGCCATGGCCGGTACGGTCGGCGCCGGCGGTTTGGGCGATATCGCCATCCGCTACGGCTACCAGCGCTTCCAGGGCGATGTCATGCTGGCTGCGGTCATCCTCTGCGTCGTGCTCGTGCAGGTGTTCCAGAGCCTGGGCGACCTCATCGCGCGCGTCATCGACCACCGTTCGTGACGATGTGCCAATTGGGCGTTTGCCTTAGAGGCAGATGACTGTTTCCGGGAGCCATTCTTCAATTGGTCGGAACAGTTCGCTGCATAAAACAAGGCGAAGAACATCGAAGATGGCTTTTAATAGATATAGTCCAATAGCAGAACTAGTGCTATAGTACTCCACGTCAAAAGCTCGACCAAGACGCTCGGGCGTAAAGGAGAGGAGTAACAACTATGGCACTTCATGATCAGATGATTTCCAGGCGCTCGTTCATCGCCAGTGGAGCAATGGCTGTCGCCGTGGTCGGCGCAAGCGCAATGCTTGCCGGCTGTTCCAATGCGGGCAGCAAGTCCGCATCCGCTTCTGCAAGCGCTTCTGCCAGCAGCGCATCTGGCCCGGCCATCACGCCCAACAGTGCGGTGGAAGAGCTGAACACCGTTTTGCTTGGCAAGGATGCCAAGATCGCCTGCATCATCGTCGCTTCGCAGCGTGGTTACTACACCGACGAGAAGCTCACCGTGAACACGCAGGTCGTGTCCGGCGGCTTCCCCGAGGCCATGCCGATGCTGTCCGACGGAACGGTCGACGTGTTGCTGTTCGGCTCCATTCCCACGTGCACCTACGTAGGCCAAGGCGACGACCTCGTCATCTTCGGCGGCACCGTCACCGATGGCTCCGAGTGCGTCACGCTTGCGGAGAACAAGGACAAGTACAAGAAGGCCGAGGACTTCAAGGGCAAGAAGATCGCCTGCTTCCGTATGGAGACCGGGCATATGGTCACCAAGTCCTGGCTGCGCAGCCAAGGCCTGAAGATCGGCGACAAGCCCGAGCAGGTCGACAACGGCGAAGCCGATGTGGCGTTCATCCTGCTCGAGAACAGCGCGGCGGAAGCTGCCGCAGTCGAGAACGGCGAAGTGGACATGTGCTTCTTGAACAGCGGCGGCGGATACCAATTCGCTTACAACAATCCGAAGCTTGCCGTGGCTTTCCGTCCCAACGAGCTCATTGGCAAGGAGTTCCCGTGCTGCCGCCAGTCCACGAACCGCACCGCATTCGAGGAGAAGAAGTCGCAGCTGCTGAAGTTCGAGATCGCCAACGTCCGCGCGATGTACGACATTGCCAACGACCAGGAAGGCGTCATCAAGGACATCATGGCGTACTCCGGCCAGCCCGAGGAGTATTGCCGCGCCATCACCTACGGCCTGAACGACTACGTGGCGGCCATGAAGTTCGAAATGGATCCGCAGACCGACGCCGTCAAGGATTTCTATGCCGACATGGTCGATAACGGCGATATCCAGAACCCCGACAAGGAGCTCATCGTCAAGCACATGGACTCCACGATTTACAAGGCGGCCCTCGACACGCTCATCGCGCGTGGCGAGAACGTCGACTTTTACAAGGGCCTCCTGGCCAAGTACGAGAAGAACAACACGCTCGGCGTGTAAGTTCGGAGTTCCTTCCCTTGGGGCGCCTGCGGCCGTACGTTCGGGCGCAGGCGCTTTCCCGGCTTGGCAACCTCCGCAGGGGCTCATGTGCCGTGTCCCCCGCGAAACTCGCCAACAACACCCGATGAGGAGAACGATGCCCTCCATTGTGTTCAAAGATGTCGATTACGCTTACGTTGACGCGAACGAGACGTTTGAAGCGCTCGAGAACGTCAACCTCGAAATCGAAGACGGCGAGTTCCTCTGCCTCGTCGGCCATTCGGGCTGCGGCAAATCAACCATGCTCAGCCTCATCGCGGGCCTCGAGCATCCCACGCGCGGCGAGGTTCTCATCGACGGCAAGCCCATCACCGGCCCCGGCCCCGACCGCTCCATCGTGTTCCAGAATTACTCGCTGTTCCCATGGCAGACCGCAGTCAAGAACGTGCGCTTCGCCATCCAGCAGACCAAAAAAGGCGCCTCGAAAGCAGAGGCCGATGCGAAAGCGCGCGAGCTGCTCGAGAGCGTTGGCGTCGGCGAGGCGGCAGACCGCTACCCCTTCCAGCTTTCGGGCGGCATGCGCCAACGCGTGGCAATCGCCCGCGCCCTGGCCATCGATGCGCCGACCATGTTGCTCGACGAGCCGTTCGGCGCGCTCGACCCGATGATTCGACGCCGCTTGCAAGAGATGCTGCTCGACCTCTGGGAAGGCTCATGCTGCAAGACGGCCGTGTTCGTCACGCACGACATCGACGAAGCGCTCATCCTGGCCGACCGCATCGTGTTCATGGAGCCCAAGCACATCATCAAGACGTTCGCGCTGCCCAAAGACCGTTCGCGCAACGTCGACGACCTCGATGCGGCCACGAAGGCGATCAAGGACGAGGTGCTCGAGCTGTTCGAAGCCACCGCGACGGGAAGGGAGGAGGAAGAATGATGGCCGACCTTGCCGAAACCCAAAAGGAAATCGCGAAGCGCGAGGAGCACGAAAAGCACGAGCGGTTCATCAAGCCCTCCTTCATCGTTTCCAACGCGCTCTTCCTGCTCACGCTTCTGGCGATTTACCTTCCCGCCGACACGATGGTCGAAATCGTCCGGACGATCACGTTCGGCGCCGTTGACGCCCCTGGCGGCACGGTTCCCGCGAGCAGCATCGAGTTCTACGTGGCGGTGCTCATCTCGTGGGGGCTGTTCATGTGGCGCTACATTGCGGGCGGGAAGAAGCGTTCTACCTGCAACATCGCATCGGTCGTCTTCCTGTTCTTCCTCATTTGGGAAGTGCTTTCAACCGACTTGAAGATCACGCACCCCGTGCTCATTCCTTTGCCGGAAAACGTGTTCGCAGTGTTCACGCGCATTCCCGGCGAGCTGTGGCAAAACGTCTACACGTCCCTCACCTTGCTAGCGCAGGGCTTCCTCACGTCGCTCGTCGCCGCCACGGTCATCGGCTTGTTCGTGGGCTGGCTGCCCAAGGTGCGCGAAACGGTGTTTCCCATCGCCAAGGTGCTTGCGCCGATTCCCGCCATCGTGTTCACGCCGTACCTGGTGCTGTTGCTGCATTCGTTCAGGTTCGCGGCCATCATGGTCATTTTCCTCGGCATTTTCTGGCCGACGCTCATGAACACCATCCTGCGCGTGGAAAGCCTTGACCTGCGCATCCTCGATTCGGCGAAGATGATGGGCCTTTCCACGCCGACGATGATTTTCCGCGTGCTGCTGCCGTACCTGTACCCGACCATCGTGACGGGCTTGAAGGTGCAACTGCCGGCCGCCATGCTCATGCTGGTCATGGCCGAGATGTACGGCGCGTCGAGCGGCATGGGCTATTTCATCATCAACTACACGAATTACGCGAATTACACGAATGTGGTGGCTGGTATCATCGTCGTGGGCATTGTGGTCACCGTTCTTGACGCGCTCGTGGGTCTGCTCATTCGCAAGACCGTGAAGTGGAGCGAATAACGATAGATTCGAATTTGGAAAGAGCGGTTCGCGCATGCGAGGGCGCCGAGGACGTGCGGAAGACCAAGCCGGGCCGTGTCGAAGAGGCGCCTTATGCGGCACCCGCCGCATGAAGCGCGGATAATGCAAATGGGAAAACGCTGACAGGCGATAAGAGAGAGGAAGCATCATGTCGGCAGGGAAAGCGAATTGCCTCGTGTGCGGCGAGCCGATTGTCTACTGGGAAGAGGCTCGGGAAGTCACGTGCTGCATATGCGGCAAGCAGGAGACCGGCCATTCCGTCTGCTCGGCCGGGCACTACGTGTGTGACATGTGCCATCGCGCAAAAGGCGTCGAATTCATCATCGGCCTGTGCTCGAGCAGCACGTCGACCGATCCGATTGCCATCATGAACGAGGCGATGAACGACAAGTCCATCTATCCGAACGGTCCCGAGCACCACACGCTCATCGGCGCGGCGCTCATAACGGCGTACTGCAACGCGGGCGGCAAGAACCCGCAGGGCCAGCCGATGGACAAGGAGGCGGCGCTCGCCGAGCTGAAGAAGCGCAGCCTGCAGGTGCCGGGCGGCACGTGCGGCTTCTGGGGCACGTGCGGCGCGGCTGTCTCGGCGGGTCAGGCCATGAGCGTGTTGAACGGCTCCACGCCCATGAAGCAGGAGCCTTGGGCGCAGTGCCAGCGGCTGACGTCCATCATCTTGGGCCGCATGGCCGACATAGGAGGCCCGCGTTGCTGCAAGCGCACGGGCTACATCTCGACGCTCACAGCCGTGCCCTACATCAACCGCGAGCTGGACTCTGGCATGACGCTTCCCGAAGAAGTCGTCTGCACGTTCTTCGACCGCAACGCCGAGTGCCGCAAGATGGATTGCCCCTTCTTCCCCGGCGCCGACGCGGAAGTGAAGGCTCCCTACCGCCACTCCGCCGAAATGCGCTGGGTAGGGTAGAATCGTGCTCTCTTAAGTCAGCAAGCGCAGGCCCTCCTCCCAGGGGGCGGACAATGGAGAAAGGCGTTCATGAACACCAAATACATGATATTCAGCGGATTTCTCGGATCGGGCAAGACGACGGCGATGATCGCCATGGCCCGCGCCGTGAACAAGCGCATGCAAAAGGAAGGCGAGGCGTCGCACGTGGCCATCATCGCCAATGACCTCGGCGCGAAGAACCTGGTCGATGCCGACTACACGCGCACGGCCGACGTGCCCATCGACGAGATTCCGGGCGATTGCATCTGCTACATCACCGATGATCTCGTGTACCACATCGACCGTTTGGCCAACGCTGGGGCGGGTATCGTGGTGTCGGACATTCCCGGCTGCGGCGTGGGCGCGCTGAACCACGTGTACGTTGCGTTGAAAGAGCAGTATCCGGGCAAGTACGACCTGCTTCCGCTCGTGTGCCTGGTCGATCCGATGCGCCTGCGCATGATCCTGCCTCAGCAAGAGGACATCAACCTGCCCGAGGAGATGCGCTTCCTGCTGAACGCGCAGCTGGCCGAGGCCGACCTCATCGTGCTGAACAAGATCGACCTCATCGATGACGAAGAGCGCGAGGCCGATTTGGCGTTCATCCGCAAGGCATACCCCGACATCCCCGTCATGGCGATGTCGGCCCGCACGGGCGAGGGCATGGAAGAGCTCGTCGACTACCTGCTGACGCATGAAGCCAACGCCGAGCCGCGCGATCTGGGCACCGATTCCGAGGAGTTCGACGCCGCCGAAGCGCAGATGTGCTGGTACAACCGCCGCTTCTTCGCCGAAGAGCGCGCCGGCGCCAACATCGATTTCAACGAGGTCATCGAAGACTTCATGGAGGGCATTCGCGAGGGCCTCATCGAGGCCAAGCGCAACGTGCCGCACCTGAAGCTGTTCGCGGCGGGCGAGGGCGACGATTTCGTGAAGTGCTCCATCGTTGGCATCGACTACGACTTGGA
>CADAKR010000068.1 GCA_902788545.1 uncultured Coriobacteriaceae bacterium | reverse complement strand
CATCGACGCGCAGGTCCAGGGCGCAATGCCACCCTGAATGAGGTCCGTTGCCGCTTCCGGGATGAACGAGGTGCTGATCCCGGCGCTTCCGAGTTTTTCGCGCAGCGCGCCCATCGCCGCCGTCTTGCCTGCGCATGGCCCTCCGGTTATCGCGATCACTTTCATGGTGCGATTATAAAACGCCCGCTCGCCATCCCCAGATGCGACATACAACGTCGTTCTACGTTGCATCAACGATGAAAGGGGATTGGAAGGGGAGCGTGGTACCATACGGTCATCCGCGAAGGAAAGGGGTTTTTCATGAGGTCAACGCCTGTTCTGAAATCGATTGTGGCGGCATCGGTGTGCGCGCTTGCGCTGGTGGCTGCAGTGGGCTGTTCTTCGGCGGCTTCGTCGAGTGCGAGCAGCGCATCCGCAAGTGCCGCGTCGGCTTCGGCGACGAGCGCCTCCGCTTCGAACGCCGCATCCTCCGCGACTGCCTCGTCGGCTGCGGCATCGACTTCGGCAGCCGCTTCGAGCGCCGCGTCGTCTACCGCCAGCACCGTCAAGATGACCGAGGAAGAGGCCGTCGCCCAGGGCTATCAGGTCTTCAAGGGCACCGTGCGCGTGTGCAACGGCGAAGAGCTCATCAAGCTGCAGGGCGTCGACATCGACCCGGCTGCGGCGGGCGGTGGCGGCACCTATGCCGTGCTCGTGTTCGATCAGCCGACCGATGTCAAGGGCATGCAGGCCGACGGGTCGGGCGAGGACACCAGGTCCTCGAAGATGCTCGGCATTGCGGAGCACACCGATTACACCAACTTCGTCATTGAATACGGCGATCTCGACAAGTGCAAGAGCCTCGACGGCCAGCAGGTGGCGGTTGCCGCGAAGGCCGCCAACATCATGTTCCCGTCCGATGTCAGGTTCCCCATCGGCGAGCCGAGCGCGAACACCTCGGTCTTCTTGTCATAGGGCGCGCCGTCTTCCGATAGCGTAGGCTGCTTGTCACGAAATGGGGTGTGGACTGGAACGAGCGTTTCCGGCCTGCACCCCATCGTTTGATTCGGGGGCTTGTATGAACGTGCTCGTCGTTCCCATGTTCGCGCTTTCCCGCATGGGCGGGCCATGGAGCCGCGCCCAATCCATCGCCGCCGCACTCGAGCGCGCAGGGCACCACGTGGTGCTCGGCATGGCCGACGACGGCAACTGCGTGAACCCACGCGTGGCCGACACCTGCCACCTACCCGTGCCGTCTCCGCTCGGGCTTCCAATGGCCATCGCCTCGCGGACGTTTCCGATGGCCGAGAAGCTGGGCATCTCGGGGCGCAAGCCCGTCCGCAGCTTCGAGGAGGTGCTGTGGTTGACCGGCGCGCTTGCCTACCGGTACGAGCGCGAAAGCGTCAGCGCCCTGTGCGACATCATCGAGGCGAAGCGGGTCGACGCGGTCTACTCCGAGTACAGCCTGCCCGTCATCATCGCGGCGAAGGCGCTCGGCGTGCCCGTGTTCGGCTCGTTTTCGTACACGACGCAGACGTCCTATGCCAACGATCCATCCAAGGCGGACGGCGTGCGCCAGCTGGTGCGCGAGCTCGGTCTTCCCGCGGTGGAATCGTCGCTTCAGCTCTTCGACTGGCTCGATCGGCGATTCGTCCCCAGCTGTCGAGAGCTCGAGCCCTTCGAAGGTGAAAGCGTCGAGTTCGTCGGCTTCCTGCGCGAAGCCCCCAAGCTCGAGGATGCCGAACGCGATTGCATTGTCGTCTACCTCGGCGCCGGCTCGGTTCCCCAACGCGAGATCGAACGCGTCGTCACCAGCGCGCTTGCCGGCTTCTCCGGCCGGGTGTATGTGGCCGGCTGCGAGACCGAACGCCTCGAAGGCGCCATGCATTTCGCCCCGCGCTTCGATTTCTCCCAGCTCCTGCGGCGTGCGCGTTGCTTCATCCACCACGGCGGCCAGAACTCGACGATGGACGCCTTCGCCTACGGCGCGCCCCAGGTCATCGTGCCAGGCCGCGTGTTCGAGCGCCTCTACAACGCGGAAAGCGTCGAGAAGGCAGGTGCAGGCGTGAGGCTCGGCGCGTTCACTCCCGAAGCCTTGTGCGATGCTTGCCAGCGTGTCGCCCAGGACCCTTCGTTCGCCGAGGCGACACACAGCATTCGTCAATCGCTCGCATCAGGCGGCGGTGCCGCCCGCATCGAAGCGAGGATTTCGGAGCTTGTGGATTAACGGGCCGAGCGCAGCTTGCTAGAACTGGTAGATCGCAGCTTCAAGCTCGGAGAACTCGTGCTTCAGGAAATCGCGCATGCGGAAGCGGATGCAAGTCGTCCACACCGTGACCTCCCAACCGAGCGACCCGTACGTGCTGATGTCCGATTCGCCGGTCGTGTCGTCGTCGGCGTCGTCGATGCAGTATGCGATCGATCCCGTGCCCACGTACAGCGGCTCGTCGCTTTCGAGCTGCACGGTGTCGGGCAGCGCATGCGTGTGGCCGGTGAAGTAGATGACGTTCGGGTGCTTGCGCAGGCAGTCGTGCAGGTAGTCGTTGTCTTCATCCGAAAGCGACCACTCGTGGCCGAAATCGCCCGGCTCGGTGTTGCGCACGGTCTGGTAGAGCGGCTCGTGCATGAAGACGAGCGAGAGCTGCTCGTTCTTCAAATCGGCGTTGATCAACTCGTCGAGCCAGTCGGTTTCCTCGGTCGACACGCCGAAATGCGCCCAGTTGTCGTTCGGGAAGCTGTCGGGGCCCAGCATGATGAGGTGCACGCCGTTGATGGTGCGGTCGTAGTAGGGATGCACCTGGTCGGCGATGCCGGCCTGCTCCCTGAACAGGTCCGTGAGGTTCGAAACGGGCTGTGCGCCCTCGGTGGAATCGTACTGGTCGTGATTGCCGATGATCAGGATGAAGTCGTCCGGGTAGGCAAAACCCGCGGCCTGGGCCAACTCGGCGAACTTCGCGTACTCTTCCGGGTAGCCGTGGTTGGTGATGTCGCCGTTCACGATGATGGCGTCGTTGTCGGGTGCAAACGCGGCGATGTCTTCGAACATGTTCTTCACGCGGTCGACGTAGGGCTGGTAATCCAGCGTGAGGTGCGTGTCGCTGACCACGATGAACTTGGCGAGCGCTTCGCTCTCGTCCGGGGTGGTGTCGACTTTCTGCGCCTTGTTCATGGCCCGCTGGAATTTGGGCGCGCCCTTGCCGTGATGGCCCGATCCTCGCGAAGAAGAGGCGCTCGCCGCTGCCGTGCTCGAAGCTGCGCCGTTTGAGCAGCCGCCGAGCAAAGCGGAGCTGGCTGCCAATCCCGCCGTCGCGGTCGTGATCATGACGAATCGCCTGCGCGTGATGTCCTGGCTCATGGGCTCCTCCATTTCGTCGGGCTGCAAGCTCATCATAGCGTATGGGAAGGAAACGTCAGGCTTTATCGCTTCCCGCGTTGGAGAATCGAGCGGCAAGCGGCATCGCGCCTGGCGGCAGCCGAGTTCGGCAAGGTGCAATCATCTGTTGGCGCTGGCGGATTCAAGTCCGTATTACTATAGTTCTGACCAGCTAAGATGTGCTATGTTTGACTTGTCAGATTTCCTGCCGGAAACGGGTGGCGTATGAACGATCGCAGGCAAGCGGGCTATACGGCGAAGGTGACGGTATTCGGCATCGTTATCGTTGCCGCCATTCTCATCTTCGGGTCCTGGTGGATGGGTCAAAACATCAAGCGGGCAACCGAAGACGCCGTTCGTTCGGTTAGCATGTTCTACCTCGATGAGCTTGCCGGTCGCCGCGAGCAAGTCGTCGAGACCAATCTTGCCAACAAGCTCGACAACATGCGCAGCGCCATCGGCCTGCTCACGCCCGACGATTTGTCGGACATGGAGCATCTGCAGGCGTTTCAGGCCAAGATGAAGCAGCTCTACACGCTCGAGAAGTTCGCATTCGTCGACGAGAACGGGCTTATCTACACGTCGCAAGGCACTCAGGACAACATCGACGAGTACGATTTCGACTACAAGAACATCTCGGGCCCCGAGATCTCGGTCAAGAACCTGCACGGTGGCGACAAGAAGGTCATCATCGCCATCCCAATCGAGAAAATCCCCTTCATGGGCCACGAACTCGGGGTGAGCTTCCTCGAAATCGACATGAAGACGCTCATCGACGGCTTGTCCCTGAGCAGCGACTCGGATGGCGCCACGTTCTGCAACTTGTACACGTCCGAGGGCGTGCCGTTGACCGACATGGTGCTTGGCGGCTTGGCGAGCGAGGACAACCTGCTCGATGCGCTGAAGCTCGCCCAGTTCGAGGGAGGCACCTCGCCCGATGCCATCACGAACGACTTCCAGGAGGGCAAAGCGGGCATTGCGTCGTTCACGTACAACGGCGTCCAAGAAACGCTCGCGTACGCGCCCGTGCCCAACACCGACTGGATGCTCACCTACCTTATCCGCGAAAGCGTCATCACCGACCAGATCAGCAGCATCTCCGCCGAACTGACGATGACCAGCGTGCTTCAAACCCTGCTCACCGTGTTGGTGCTGATCGCGGCGGCGGGCTTCCTGATCGTGCAGACCCGCCGCAACGCCCGTTTCGCCGTCGAGAGGGAGGCACTCGAAACCGAGAACCGCGTGAAACAGGAGGAAATGGAGCGCCGGCTGGCCTTGCAGGAGCAGCTGCTCGAACAGGAGAAGCAGCGTGCCCAACAGGACAAGATGATCACGGCGCTCGCGTCCGATTACCGCAGCGTCTACTATCTCGACCTCGACGAGGACGAGGGCGTCTGCTACCAGGCCAACGACGTCTTGGAGGGCGCGCCTGCCACAGGAGAGCATTTCCCGTTCCACGAGCGGTTCGTCGGATATGCGGAAAAATTCGTGGCGGAGCAGTATCGCGAAGGCTTCCTGGATTTCATCGACGTCGATGCCATTCGCAGCGGGCTTGCCGAGCAGACGGTGCTTTCGTATCGCTACCTCATCGAGCACGATGGCAAAGAGTCGTACGAGATGATGCGCATCGCCGGCGTGCGCCATACGGAGGATCGTGAAGACGGCGTCGTGCATGCGGTGGGATTCGGCTTCGTCAACGTCGATGATGAGACGCGCGAGCAGATGGCGCACAGCCGCGCGCTGAGCGATGCGCTGGCCGTGGCGGAAGAGGCCAGCCGCGCCAAGACGGTGTTCCTTTCGAACATGAGCCACGAGATCCGTACGCCCATGAACGCGATTATCGGTTTGGACAGCATCGCGCTTGCCGATGACGACGTGCCCGCCCGCACGCGCGAGCACCTCGAGAAAATCGGCACGTCGGCGCGTCATCTGCTCGGCATCATCAACGACGTCTTGGATGTGTCGCGCATCGAGTCGGGGCGCATGGTGGTCAAGAGCGAGGCGTTCTCGTTCTCGAAGCTGATCGAGCAGGTGAACACCATCATCTCCAGCCAATGCACCGACAAGGGCCTCGATTACCACTGCAAGATCACAGGCAAGGTCGACGACACCTACATCGGCGACGAGACGAAGCTGCGTCAATCGCTCGTGAACGTTTTGGGTAATGCTGTGAAATTCACGCCGACGGGCGGTTCGGTCGAACTGGAAGTCGAGCGGATCGCGCAGTTCGCAGACAAGTCGACGCTGCGGTTCGCCATACGCGACACCGGCATCGGCATGAGCGCGGATTACCTGCCGAAGATCTTCGATACGTTCTCTCAGGAGGATTCCACGTCGACGAGCCGGTACGGCAGCACGGGGTTGGGCCTTGCCATCACGAAGAGCATGGTCGAGATGATGAACGGCTCCATCGAGGTCGAAAGCGAAAAGGGCGTCGGCACGACGTTCGTCATCACGGTGACGCTGGCCGATGCCGAAAGCACCGTCGCCGATCCTGCCACAGTCGAGATGCACCCGCACGAGATGAGCGTGTTGGTGATCGACGACGACCACGTCGCCTGCGAACATGCCAAGCTGGTGCTATCGGAAGTCGGCATTGCGGCGGACATCGCGGATTCGGGTGCCGAGGCGGTCGGCATGGTGCGCGTGCGCGGCGCGCGGCGCGACCCGTACGACCTCATCTTGGTCGATTGGAAGATGCCCGACATGGACGGTGTGGAGACCACGCGGCAGATCCGCTCCATCGCCGGCGACGATTCGGCCATCATCATCCTCACGGCGTACAACTGGGACGACGTGCTCGAGGAAGCATTGCACGCCGGCGTGGACAGCTTCGTGGCCAAGCCGCTGTTCGCCTCCACCGTGATCGAGGAGTTCCAGAAGGCCCTCAAGCAGCGCACCGCCATGAGCGAAGAACGCAAGCGCGCCGATCTGACCGGGCGTCGCGTGCTGCTGGCCGAAGACGTCGAGATCAACGCCGAGATCATGATGGAGCTCATGAAGACGAGGGAGGTCACGGTCGACAACGCCCCCAACGGCAAGATCGCCGTCGAGATGTTCGAGGCGCATGAGCCGGGCTATTACGACGCCGTGTTGATGGACATGCGCATGCCCGAGATGGACGGCCTCGAGGCCACGATGGCCATTCGCGCGCTGAATCGCGAAGACGCGAAAGACGTACCCATCATCGCGCTCACGGCCAACGCCTTCGACGAGGACGTGCAGAAGAGCTTGCAGGCCGGCTTGAATGCGCATCTCAGCAAGCCGGT
>CADAKR010000067.1:6666-7784 GCA_902788545.1 uncultured Coriobacteriaceae bacterium | reverse complement strand
GCTGGCCGAAGCGCTCGAGGCCGAAGCCGAAGCGCTCGAGGCCGAGGCGCTCGAGGAGCCGGAGCCACTCGAGCATGCGACCATGGCGACCGCGAACAGCGCGGCGAACACGGCGGCAAGCAAAGCTTTGATCTTGGTGTTCTTCATTGTTCCCCTTCCCTATCTATGTCCCATAGGTGAAACGCAAAACGGCGTGACCCTTTGCGCCGTTTCGTTACGGTATAGATTACTTCGTACCGTTTCGTATGGGTAGCGAGAACAGGGAAAAAGCTGACGAAAACCTCTTTAATATGCTGAACATGCAGTGCGGTTTCAGGTGACGTGTTCTGGTACGATGTCCCTGCACGCGCACAGTCCGCGGACGAAAGGACATACCATGACCTCCCATAGCATCGACACCAAGGCGTTCCGCGCCATGAGCTACGGCCTCTACATCGTTTCCGCCAAGAACGGCGACGCCATGGCCGGCTGCATTGTGAACACGTTCCACCAGGTCACATCCAAACCCGCGCGGGTGAGCGTGGCCATCAACAAGGAGAACTTCACGACAGGCGCCATACTGGAGTCGGGCCGTTTCGAAGCCACGGTGCTGGCGGAAAGCGCATCGATGGAGCTCATAGGCCGCTTCGGCTTCCAGACGAGCGCCGACATCGACAAGTTCGCCGAAACCGCCCACGCCTTCGACGAGGCAGGCGTGCCGTACGTGACCGAGCATGCGGTCGCACACGTGGGCGCGCGCGTCATCGACAAGATCGACGTGGGCACGCATTACCTGATCGTCGGCGAAGTCGAATGCGCCGAGGTCCTTTCCGACGAGCCGCCGATGACGTACGCCTACTACCACCAGGTGAAAGGCGGGAAGACCCCGCCGAAGGCCTCGAGCTTCGACCCAGGCGACAGCGCCGGCGCCGCCGCACCCAAGGCGCAGGAGGCCGGCAAGCCCCGCTACGGCTGGCGCTGCATGATCTGCGGCTACATCGTCGAGATGGACGAGCTGCCTGACGACTTCACCTGCCCCATGTGCGGCATGGGCCGCGACATGTTCGAGCGCGTCGAGCTTTAATGGCGAGGCGGGCTCTGTAATCTACCCTCGAAGCATGGTCATAAACGCCGCATGC
>CADAKR010000067.1:0-6647 GCA_902788545.1 uncultured Coriobacteriaceae bacterium | reverse complement strand
CGCAATAGCCTAACGAGATGCCCCCGATGAAGGAGGCGCACATGATCGGCGTTCGCAAAGCGGCAAAACAACTGGGAGTTTCTGATGTCCGCGGGCGGACACGATTCCACAATTTGTTCGATTGATTCTTGGCCGCATTAGTGCGAACATTTGTTTCAGTTAGAAAGAGCACGTTTTCGAAAATCCCCTGTTCAGGGGCTAGAAGTTTGTTGCCAGGACTCAGGAGCGTATGGACCGTATCATCCTGCATAGCGACATGAACTCGTTCTACGCCAGCGTCGAGCAAGCCGAGCGACCCGAGCTGCGCGGCAAGCCGGTCGTGGTCGCCGGCAAGGAGGAGCTGCGCCACGGCATCGTGCTGACGAAGAGCATCGAGGCGAAGGCCTACGGCATCAAGACGGCCGAGGCGCTGTGGCAGGCGCGGGCGAAATGCCCCGACTTGGTGGTGTTGCCGCCCCGCTACAAGCTGTACCGCCGCTATTCCGAGATGGCGCGTTCCATCTATTACCAGTACTCCGACCTGGTCGAGCCGTTCGGCCTCGACGAGTGCTGGATCGACCTGACCGGGTCGCTGCACTTGCACGGCGGCGATGCGCTCGTCGTGGCGCGCGAGATATCCGAACGCGTGAAGGCCGAGCTCGGCTGCACGGTTTCGATCGGCGTCAGCTGGAACAAGATCTTCGCCAAATTCGGCAGCGACTACGAGAAACCCGACGCCATCACCCCCATCACGCGCGACAACTACCGCTCCATCGTATGGCCGGCCCCCGTGCGCGAGCTGCTCTACGTCGGCCCGGCAACCGAGCGCAAGCTGCGCGACAGGGGCATCAACACCATAGGCGAGCTCGCCGCCGCGCCCGACGGCTTCCTGAAGCGCCGCCTCGGCAAGGTCGGCTTCGTCCTGCGCACGTTCGCCCGCGGCGAGGACGCCACGCCCGTGAAACCCTACGACCCGACCGCACGCGACGTGTCGCGCGTCGTGAAAAGCTACGGCAACGGCCTGACGGCGCCGCACTCCATCACCTGCGAGGCCGACGCGAAAGCGCTCGTCTGGCTGTTGGCCGAATCAGTGGCCCAGCGCATGCGCGAAGACGGCATGCGCGCCCGCACCATCGCCATCGGCGTGCGCAACGACGTCGACCTTTCGGGCTACGGCTGCCAGGTGAAGCTGCCCCGCCCCTCGGCCGCCACCCGCCACGTGGCCCAAGCCGCTTGGGCGATGCTGCGAATACGCGAGCGCTTCGATGAGGACCACCCCATCCGCGCATTACACGTGCGCGCAACCGACCTCGTCGAGCCCGACCTCTCCGGCCAGCTGACGCTATTCGACGACCCCGAGCCCGATTGGGAGAGCCTCGACCGCTGCATCGACGAGGCGCGCCGCCGCTTCGGCAACACCTGCATCGTGCGCGGCGTCGAGCTGCTCGACGAAACGCTGGCCGGCACCGACATCAAAGACGAGAACACCGTGCACCCGGTGGGTTACTTCCACCGGTGATGGCCATGGTCCGGGGAATCGACAGCCGCGAGAAGCGCTACGTGAAGGTGACGGCCGTCACCGACGAGGACGGGCGCATCACCCCCGTGTCGGTGGAATGGGAAGACGGCCGCGTGTACGAGATCGACCGCGTGCTCGACCGCCGCCAAGCCGCCTCGCTGAAAGTGGGCGGCACGGGCATGCGCTACCTCGTGCGCATCGGGCAGGCAACCACCTACCTGTTCCACGAAGACCCCCGTTGGTACGTGGAGGCGAAGATCCCCCGGATGTGACGGCAAGGTCAGGCGAAGACCCCTATCGCCTTACCCCAGGCCCACGCCCACGCAAATCCAATAAACCGCAAACGCGACGACCCACGCCAGCGCGCACTGCAGCACCACGATGCCAAACGCCCATTTCCCGCCGAGCTCGCGCTTGATTGCGGCAATGGCAGCTACGCACGGCGTGTACAGCAGGCAGAACACCAAAAACGCCAACGCAGCTGCAGGCGAAAGGACGGCGGCCAAGGCTGCCTCGCCGGAGAACAGCACCGATAGCGTCGACACGACGGTCTCCTTGGCCAGGAAGCCGCCCACGAGCGCGGTGACGAAGCGCCAGTCGCCGAAGCCGAGCGGCGCGAACAGGGGCGCGATCCAGCTGGAGATTGCGGCGAGGATGCTGTCCTCGCGATTGTCGACCAGCTCGAACTGCAGGCTGAACGACTGGAGGAACCACACGACGAGCGTCGCCACGAAAATGACGGTGAACGCCCGCGTGATGAAGTCCTTCGACTTGTCCCACACAAGGCGCCCCACGCTCTTCACCGACGGCATGCGGTAGTTCGGCAGCTCCATGACGAACGGCACCGCCTCGCCCTTGAACGCAGAACGGTGCGAGATGGCGCCCACGACGATGGCCATGACGATGCCGAGCAGGTACAGCCCCACCATCACCCAACCGGCCTGGCCCGGGAAGAACGCCTCGGCCACGAACCCGTAAATGGCCAGCTTCGTCGCGCAGCTCATGAACGGGGTGAGCAAGATGGTCAGCTTGCGGTCGCGCTCGGAAGGCAGCGTGCGCGTTGCCATGACGGCCGGCACCGTGCAGCCGAAGCCCATGACCATGGGCACGATGGACCGGCCCGACAAGCCGATGCGGCGCAGCGCGCGGTCCATGAAGAACGCCACGCGCGCCATGTAGCCCGTGTCTTGCAAAAGCGATAGGAAGAAGAACATCACCACGATGATCGGGAAGAACAAAAGCACCGTCCCCACGCCGTTGAACACGCCTTCGAGGATGAACGACTGGACGATGGGCCCGACATCCCACGCTTCGAGCGCTTCCGCCGTCGCCACGGTGACGGCATCGATCCCCATCTGCAGCAGATCTTGGAAGAACGGGCCGATGACGTTGAACGTCAGCAGGAATATGGCCGCCATGATGGCGATGAACATCGGGATGGCCGTGAAGCGTCCCGTCAGCAAGTTGTCGATGGCCTTGCTTCGCAGCTGCTCCTTGCTCGCCGCGGGCTTCACGACCGTGCGCGACACGACTTTTCCGATGAACGAAAAGCGCATGTCGGCGATGGCGGCTGCGCGGTCAAGCCCGCATTCCTCCTCCATCTGCCCGACGATGTGCTCGATCGTCTCGAGTTCGTTTTCCGAAAGGCCGAGCGCCGTGACAACCCGCTCGTCGCCTTCCGCAAGCTTCGTCGCCGCGAAACGCAGGGGGATGCCCGCGCGCTCGGCGTGATCCTCGACCAGGTGCATGATGCCATGCAGGCACCGGTGAACCGCGCCGCCACGGTCATTCGCATCGCAGAAGTCCTGCCGACCCGGCCGCTCCTGGTAATGCGCCACGTGCAAGGCATGGTCGACAAGCTCGTTGACGCCCTCGTTGTGCACAGCCGAAATGGGCACGACGGGAATGCCGAGCGCGGCTTCCATCTCGTTCACGCGGATAGAGCCGCCGTTGCCCTGCAACTCGTCCATCATGTTCAGCGCCAACACCATGGGAACGTCGAGCTCCATCAACTGCATCGTCAGGTACAGGTTGCGCTCGATGTTGGTGGCGTCCACGATGTTGATGATGCCAGTCGGCTTCTCGTCGAGGATGAACTGGCGCGACACGACCTCCTCGCTGCTGTACGGCGACATCGAGTAGATGCCGGGCAAGTCGACGACGCACGTGTTCCCGTGGCCCTTGATGGGCCCCTCCTTGCGGTCGACCGTGACGCCCGGGAAGTTGCCCACGCGCTGGTTGGCGCCTGTCAACTGGTTGAACAACGTGGTCTTGCCGCAATTCTGGTTGCCGGCGAGCGCAAACGTGAGCATGGCGTCATCGGGAAGCGGGTCCTCGTCGGCCCGCGAATGGAAGCGTCCGCCCTCACCAAGGCCGGGGTGCTCGGCGTCATCGTCGTCGGCGAGATGAGACTCGAATGCCGAAACATGGCCGTCAGCCTCGTCGTACCTCTCGATCTCTATCTTGGCGGCATCGTCGGCACGCAGGGTCAGCTCGTAGCCGTGGATGCGGTATTCGAGCGGGTCGCCCATCGGCGCGCTCTTCACGAATTCTATGCGCGCCCCGGGAATGAGGCCCATGTCGAGGAAGTGCTGGCGCAGCGCTCCTTCGCCGCCGACGCCGCGCACAACCGCGCGCTCGCCGGCGCCCAGCACATCGAGCGTCATCGACTCGATTTTCGTGTGATCAATTCCTGCCATGCTGCCTCCCGTCTTCGAGAGGATTATGACACGACCGCTGGCAAAATATAACCCAAGGGTAACTTTTTCACAAGGACGCCAACGGATGGGCGCTTTGCGGTTGCGTCGAGCACGGGTCTTGCGGCGGGCGCAAGGTCTGATGCAGTCGCTGAAACTGATTCGCATCCGTAGCGAGACCATCACATATGCGCCAAGCAAACCTGCTACCATGTGCGCCGGGGAAAAACACCGGGAGAAAGGAACCCCATGAGGAAGTACCTTGCAATGTTATGCGCCGGCATGCTGTTCGCCTGCTGCTTGGCGCTGGGAGCCTGCTCGGGAAGCGGCTCCAGCTCCGCTGCGGCCTCTAGCAGCGCCTCCGCTTCCGCCGCGAGTGCTTCTGCCAGCTCCTCGGCTGGCCTCCAGGCCTCGTTCGAGGGAACGTGGAAACTCGCCGCCGTCGAATCCCAGGGCATTACGATGACAGGCGACTTCAGCTCGATCGTCGGCTCCAAGGACGGCATGGCCATGACCATCAAGCCCAACGGCACCGGCGAGCTCAACATGAACGGTGAAACCGCTGCGTTCACGTGGACGCAGAAGGGCTTCGACGCCATCACGCTTGACGTGAAGGCTGCCGACGCCTCTGCCTCGAGCACCTCCGCCGCGTCGAGCGCCTCTGCCGCGTCCAGCGCCTCCGCCGCGTCCGCCATGACGGTCGATGTCGTCATGGACGGCGGCGCCCTGTTCATGGCCATGGATCAGGATACCTTCTCGGGTAACGCGATCTTCACCACCGACGGCACCTATGCCGGCGCCAAGGAAATCACCAGCGCGTCCATGACCCCCATCACCTCCGAGGACGCCCTCGTCGGCAGCTGGACCTTGTCCGGCATCAACATGATGGGCATCACGATGTACGGCGACGCGAAGGACCTCGCCGCAATGGCCGGCGGCCAAGACGTCTCCCTCAGCTTCGAGAAGGGCGGCAAGTGCCACCTCATGGGCTCTGATGCCACCTATGCCGTCAGCTCCGACGGCGCGACCATCACCGAGGAAAACATAAGTATTCCCGTGAAGGCGCTCGGCGACGAGATCGCCATCGACATGACCGACTTGATCGGCATGGAGATGATCATGGTGTTCAGCAAGTAGCCATGCGCCAAGCGAACGATCGGAAGCGGGCCGGGGCAACCTGGCCCGCTTCCGCATTATCAGGGCAAAATGGGCCAAACAGCTCACTTGAACCTTCTAAACGTGACCTATTTTTTCAAGGATTCGTGATACCCTTTACGCAGGGAAGGAAATCGAGAGAAAGGGTCCCTATGAAGAGAATTCTAGCAATGCTGTGCGCCACCATGCTATGCGTGTGCTGCCTGGCACTCGCCGCGTGCGGCGGCAGCGGATCAAGCTCTGCCGCTTCTTCGGGGAGCGCTAGTGGCTCGGCTTCCGCCAGCGCTGCGGTTGATTACACTGGCGACTGGAAGTTTGCCGGCATGCAGATGAACCTGGGCACCGGCGAGGTCACCATGATCGGCGATCTCGATGCTCTCGCCCAGATGACGGGCAACACGAGCACTTCCATGACGTTCGGCCTGAGCTTGAAGGCAGACGGCACCGGCGCGTTCGTTTCCGGCGAAAGCACGTATCCCGTCACTTGGACTGAAAGCGCCAGCGGCATTACCATCAAAGACGCTTCCGATGCTTCCGGCAGCGCGGCTTCGGCCAGCGCTTCTGCTGCAAGCGACTCCGCTTCCGCAAGCGCCTCGTCCGCCGATGGCTTCGGCGGCATGGGCGACACGCTCGAGCTTGGCTACAGCGACGGCGTTCTGGCCATGAGCATCGAGCAGAACGGCCAAGCTGCTACCGTCTTCTTCAGCAAGGACGGCAAGCTGCCCGGCGCTTCGGAGATTGTCGCTGAAAACGCCAAGCCCATCACGAACGAGGCTGACCTCATCGGCGATTGGAAGTTCTCCGGCATGAACCTGCTTGGCCTGTCGATTTACGGCGACGCTGAAACGCTCAACTCCCTGTCCGGCTCTTCCGGCACCGATATGAGCATTTCGTTCCAGGCTGGTGGAAAGGGCACCATGAGCGGCAGCGAGTTCACGTACACCGTCGGCGCCGATGGCGCGGCGATGGACTCCAACGGCACCAAGATTCCTCTCAAGAGCTTGGACGGCTCGCTCATGATCGACATGTCCGAACAGATCGGAATGCCCATGATCATGGTGTTCTCGAAGTAACACGCCATCGCAAGGACGCAATCGAGGCGGGCCGGGGCAACCTGGCCCGCTTTTTTCATTGTCGGCTTCCCAAGGGCAGGGGGGTGTTCCTATGGTTTTGTCAACTGGTTTTCTCGGTTGACTTCCCTTCGAACAGCGACGCTGACGCGGGCCCCGCAAGGGGCCTGTGCTTTTCTATGCTGACTGTCCGCTATGCCGTGTACGGCACCTTGTCCCGCATGATCG
>CADAKR010000066.1 GCA_902788545.1 uncultured Coriobacteriaceae bacterium | reverse complement strand
CGACGACGGGCTCGAAAGGAGAGGTGCGCCGCGACACGAGCACCTGAAGCGAATCGACGATCTCGGCGGCTATGACGACGGCGTCGATTCCCTTATGCGGCATCGAGCCGTGCGCGCTCACCCCCTCGATGTCAATGCGGAACCAGTCGGTGTAGGCCATGCGCGGGCCTGCTTCGCACGAGATGGTTCCCGTTTCGACTTCGCTCCAGATGTGCGCGCCGTACAAGGCGTCCACGCCATCCAGCGCACCGGCGGCGATCATGTCGCGCGCGCCAATCGAGATCTCCTCGGCAGGTTGGAAGATGACGCGCACCTCGCCGCGCAGCGATTCGCGCATATCCAGCAAGATGCGCACGGCGCCGAGCATCATGGCCATGTGGCAATCGTGGCCACATGCATGCATGACGCCGGGGTTTTCGGAAGCGTAATCGAAGCCCGTGCGCTCGGTTATGGGAAGCGCGTCGATGTCGGTGCGCAAGGCGATGCGTCTTTTAGGGCAGCCCGCCTCGTCGTACGCGCCTTCGGCTGTGCCGCGGATGGTGGCAATAATCCCCGTTCCGATGAAATCGGGGCGCTCGTCGGTGAACCCGGCAGGACGCGGGCCTTCCACAACGCGGTACTCGACACCCCATTCTTCGAGCTTTTCACGAAGGAACGCCGAGGTCTCGACCTCGTTGCCACCCAGCTCGGGATGCTTGTGAAGATGCCGGCGCCAGGCTATGACGTCGGGTTCCAACTGCTGGCCTCTTGTGCGGATGCTCTTGGATGCGTCGTTCATGTCGCCCTGCCTTTCGCATATGAAGCGGGGCGCCCTTCCGAGCGCCCCGCAAAACCTTCGGGAATGCCGTGCTTTCTCAGCAGGTCGAGCATCTTGTTCGAGAAGCCCCATTCGTTGTCGTACCACGCCATGAGCTTGACGAACTTGTCGTTGAGGGCCTTGCCCGCTCCCTTGTCGAAGATGCAGGTATGGGCATCGGAGCAGAAGTCGCTCGAAACGACCTCGTCTTCGGTGTAAGCCAATACGCCCTTCATCGGGCCTTCGGCAGCAGCCTTGATGGCATCGCAGATCTCGTCGTAAGAAGCGGGCTTCTCGAGGCGGATGGTCAGGTCGGCCAGGGACACATCGGCCGAGGGTATGCGGATGGAAACGCCCGTCATCTTGCCCTTCAGCTCGGGAATGACCTTGCCGACCGCGTCCGCCGCGCCGGTCGTCGTGGGAACGATGTTGCTGAACACCGAACGACCAAGACGCCAGTTCTTCTTCGGGAAGCCGTCGACCGGCGATTGCGAGGCGGTCGTGGCATGGATGGTGGTCATGAAGCCCTCGACGATGCCGAAGTTCTCGTGAATGACCTTCGCCAGCGGGGCCACGCAATTCGTGGTGCACGATGCGTTCGAGACGATCTTCATGTCGGGCGTGTACTTCTCGAGGTTCACGCCGCACACGAGCATGGGACTCTCGTCGCGGACGGGACCGGATATGACGACAACCTCGGCGCCTGCATCGAGGTGCATCTGGGCCTTTTCCCTATCGCGGTACTGGCCGGTGCATTCCATGACGTATTCGACGCCCAGGTCCTTCCAGGGAATGAGCGAAGCGTCGCGGTACTTCTCGTCGCAGAGGACCTTGACCTGGTGTCCGTCGACCGTCAGGATGCCGGCTTCGTCATCTGCCTCCACCTTGCCGGGAAAGCGCCCATGAACCGTGTCGTATTCAACTGCGTATGCGACCTGCGAAGCAGGGTGGCGCGGGGCGTTGATGGCGACGACCTGGATGTCGTCGGAATCGATGGCTGCCCTGAATACCAGTGAGCCGATGCGCCCGAAACCGTTGATGCCGATTTTGATCATGATGCCACCTCTCGAATTTCGCAAGATCTGATAATGCCTTTTGCAACCGTCGAAACGGCGACCGTCGAACGAAAACGAGTTATTCAACGGACAGGAATAAAGTACCTCATCACGTGTAATTTTTCCACCCTCTATCGATGGTTCTCGGCAAACGAATGACCTTCGAATCGGGCGTGTTATTCCCTATACTTTTAACGTGTCGAACACGGTTCAGGAGGCGCTCATGCAACGGCTCGATTTTTGCGGCGATTGGACATTCTCGCGCGATGGCGCCGATTTCAAGCCCGTGGTCGTGCCGCATGATGCCATGCTCGAAGCAGGGCGTGACGCAAACGCCCCCGCAGGAAGCAATTCCGGGTATTTCAGGGGCGGTGCATACCGGTACCGCAAGGAGTTCCACCTCGATCGCGCGCAAGCCGATGGCGCGGTATTGCTCGAATTCGAGGGAGTGTACCGCGATGCACGCGTACGCGTGAACGGGCGCGAATTGGCAGCGCCGCCATATGGGTTCGTACCGTTCTTCCTCGATTGCACGGACTACGTTTGCGAAGGCGCAAACACCGTGGAGGTTGATTGCGGCAACGAGGACCAGCCCGACTGCCGCTGGTATTCGGGTGCCGGCATGTACCGGCCTGTGTGGCTGTGGATAGGCGGGAAGGCGCGCATCCTTCCCGAGGGCGTGCGGGTGACAACGCTTTCGGCGAACCCCGCAACCATCCGCGTCGACGTGTCTTGCACGCAGGGTACGCCGCGCATCCAGATTCTCAATGACGAAGGCGATCTCATCGCCGATGGCGTCGGTGAGCACGTGCTCCTCTCGATTCCCGACGCGAGGCCCTGGAGCGCTGATAATCCCCACCTGTACCGTTGCGTGGTCGACCTCGACTTCAACGGAGCTATCGTCGACTCTGCAACCTGTATGTTTGGCATACGTACGCTTGCATGGGGCGAAGGGGGCTTTTTCGTCAACGGCGAGCCAACCCTCCTGCGAGGTGGCTGCATTCATTGCGATAACGGCATCCTCGGAGCCGCTTCTTGGGCCGAGGCGGAACGACGTCGCATCCAGTTGCTGAAGGATGCGGGTTTCAACGCCGTTCGGATAGCGCACAATCCCGCGCCTTCATCGCTACTCGAAGCGTGCGACGAGATTGGCATGTACGTCATGGACGAGACCTGGGACGAGTGGTACACGCGCAAATGCGCTCACGACTACTCGCGGTGCTTCCTCGATTGGTGCGACCACGACCTGCGCCGCCTCGTAGCGCGCGATTACAACCACCCGAGCGTCATCATGTACTCGATCGGCAACGAGGTGGCCGACCCCATCACACGCCAGGGTGTCGAGCTCGAGAAGTCGATGGTCGATTTGCTCCATTCGCTCGACCCCACGCGTCCGGTGACGTGTGGCCTGAACCTCACGATGATGGCGATGGAGCGCGCGGGCAGCGCTTGGTACGGCAATGCTGCCGGGGTGGCTGGTGCCGCAAGCGGGTCGGGTACGCCTCATGGCAGCTTGCTGTTCAACTTGTCAGCCCAGACATTGGGCACGGGCATGACGGCGCTGGCTAGCGCTCCGGGCGTCGACGCGCTTGTATCACCCGCCCTCGACGCCCTCGACATTGCCGGATACAACTACGCATCATTGCGCTACGAAACCGATACGCGCAAACACCCCCATCGCGTCATTGTGGGCAGCGAGACCTTCCCCCATAAGCTCGCAGCCAATTGGAAGAAAGTCGAGCGGCTTTCCAATGTCATAGGCGATTTCATGTGGGCGGCTTGGGATTACTTGGGCGAAGCCGGTGCCGGTTCGTGGTCTTATGCGCCCGAGGAGGCGGGTTTCAGCAAGCCCTGGCCTTGGTTGCTTGCCGGCTCGGGAGCGCTCGACATACTAGGACATCCCAATGCGCATGCAGCGCTGGCAGGCGCGGTGTGGGGCGCATTGAATGGGCCTGCGATCATGGTGCGCCCGGTAAACCGCATGCGTGGACGCACCTACAAAGCCGCGTGGCGAGGAAGCGATGCCATCCCCTGCTGGTCATGGGCGGGATGCGAAGGCACCGTTACGCAGGTCGAGGTTTACGATAGCGATGCTCGCGTCATTCGCCTCGAGCTGAACGGGGATGTCATCGCGCAGAAGCAGTTGCTAAACTTCGTCGCGAAATTCGACGTCGCATACCACCCTGGAACCCTGGTCGCAATTTCCCTCGACGAGAACGGGCGTGAATTGGCGCGCGGCAGCCTTTCGTCGGCAGCTAAGGCGTTGCATCTTATGGTCGCCCCCGAGCAGCGAAACGTCAAGGCGGGCGGCATCGCGTTTGTCGCCGTAACCATCGAGGGATCCAATGGCGAAGTCGAGGCAAATGCAGACGAGAGGCTTGAAGTCTCGGTCGAAGGCGGAACCCTTCTCGGTTTTGGAAGCGCGCAGCCCGCCCCGACTGAAAGCTTCCTCGATGGCGCGTACACGACTTATAGGGGAAGGGCCTTGGCCGTCGTTTACAAACGCGAACCCGGAACCGCCACCATTTCCGTGAAAGGCGAAACCCTCTCCCCATCAACCGCGTCAATCACGTTCGCATAGCCATTTGGGGACACTCCCTCTTGGCCCCTTTAGCCAATTGGGGATACTCCCCTTTTGGCTAAAGGGGCGAGTGCCCCGGTTGGCACCCCCGGGCCGAGCGGGCGCCCCCCACCAGCCCCGAAAGGCTATTCACAGGCGGTTGGCTACACCAGCTTGCCGTTGCAGTGATCGATCATGTGCTGCAGGATTTGGGCAGTCCAGCCGCGGCATTCCTTCTTGCGCGGGATGAGGGCGCCGTCGACGAGCTCCTGGTACGTGAACGTCGCCTGATCGAAGCGCGTGACCTTCTTCGTGCCCTCGCGGGTCAGGCAGCCTTCCTCCATGCGTGCAGGGCGCAACGCGCGTTTCATAGACGGGTTGAACATCACGTGCATGCGGTCTTTATCGTCTTTGTAGGCTATGACGGCTTTCGCCACGCCGATTTGGTTCGCGGCCAAGCACGCCCCGTCCTCGATCGATTCGAGCGTATCCAGCAAATCTTGCGCAAGCTCGGCATCTTCAGCCGTCGCGGCTTCACAAGGCGTGGAAAGAAGCGCCTCGTCAGTAACCAGTTCCTTGATCATTGATGCTCCTTGTTCGATAACGTGTCCGTATCGTACCATGTTCCCATGGGTTATCGCGAAGACGAGAGGCGCTGGAAGCGCTTGCAAGACATGCTGGCCGCCGAGGCAAGCGGAAAGACCGTGAAGCCGGCGGTGTCGCAGCGCACGCTGTTCGGCATACCGTCGACCGTCGAGCAGACCATCGAGCGCATCGTGGCGCAAGACGAAGAGGAGTGGCGCATGAAGCGGATGAGGGCCAAGCATACACAACGCATCATCCACCCGATCGACCCCGTTTTCGACGCGCATTCGCGCATTCTCGTGCTCGGCACCATGCCCTCCCCCAAATCGCGCGAGGCCGGATTCTATTACGGTCATCCGCAGAACCGATTCTGGCGCGTCATGGCCAAGCTGTTCGACGAGCCCGTTGCCATGACAAACGATCGGAGGCGCGACCAGATGCTGCGCCACCATATCGCCTTGTGGGACGTCCTCGCTTCCTGCGATATCGAGGGGGCAAGCGATGCGAGCATATCAGCCTGCGTTGCAAACGACCTTTCCGTGATCATCGACGCCGCCCCCATCGAAGCCGTCTTCTGCACGGGCGCCAAGTCAGCGGAACTCTACACGCGCCTTTGCGAACCTGATACGGGCATCTCCTGCGTGAGGCTTCCCTCGACGAGCCCTGCCAATGCCGCAGTGAAGCTCGACGAGCTCGTCGCGTCGTATAAGGCCATGCTCCCCCATCTTCACGAATTCGAACCGCCAACGCTCGATGTGGCCGACGTCGTTGCGCTTGAACGCGCCATAGACGCATCGGGGACATCGCTTTCAGAGCTCATGGACCGCGCGGGATGCTCAATCGCCCACCGCGTTCACGAGGGCAATCCCCTTGCACGGGTGGTCATCCTCTGCGGAAACGGCAACAACGGAGGCGATGGCTGGGTCGCAGCGCGAGAACTTGCCAAACGCGGCCACGAAGTATGCCTCGTGACGTCGCGAAACGCAGACGAGCTCAAGGCGCAGCCAGCGCATGATGCAGCCGTTGCGGCGTTGCACCCGCTCGTCGAGGAAGGCGCCAACGTCCTTGTCAGCCCCGATGAGCAGCAGGTCGAACAAGCGCTCGAAGCCGCCGACGTCATTATCGACGCATTGCTCGGCACTGGTTTTACGGGAGAGGCCGTTAAACAACCCTTCGATGCCTGGATCGCGCTGGCCAACAACCGCCGCGCTCAAGGCGCATCCATCGTGGCCGCCGATACACCAAGCGGCCTGAACGCGCAAACGGGAACGGCCTCGAGCCCTTGCATAACCGCCGATGAGACCGTGACGATGATCGTGCCGAAAACGGGCCTGGCGCGCGAAGGCGCCGCTTCGCATGTGGGCGCTTTGCATGTGGCGCCCCTGGCCTATATCGAGCCCCTTCTCAGCGATTCGCGCAGCCAGCTATAATCTGGGCATGGCTGGCGAGCTAACAGACATTCCTCAATCCCTGCTCGAACGGGCGCGCGAAGAAGCCCTTGCTGCGGGTTTGACGCTCTCGCATGACGAGGGCGGGTTCTATTTGACCGATGGCGCCCTGCTGGTGCGCGGTGACTTCATGCGCATGCGTTCACGCATCAAGCAAAACGCCCTTAACCGCGAGCTGTTGGTGAAGGCGGCGCGCATCAAAGGAATCGCCGCACCACTGAGCATCTTCGATGCGACAGCAGGGCTTGGCGAAGACTCGTTTCTCTTGGCAGCAGCGGGCCACAACGTAGTCCTCTGCGAACGAAACCCCGTCATCGCGATCCTGCTCGTGAGTGCAATCGAGCAAGCTCGCCAAACTCCCGAGCTTTCCGAAACCGCCGCCCGCATGAAGGCGGAATACGCTGACGGCGTGCAATCGCTCAGGGATCTTGAAAGCGCACCGGACGTCGTGCTGCTCGACCCGATGTTCCCCGAGCGTCGCAAAAGCGCAGCGGTGAAGAAGAAGCTGCAATTGCTGCAGCGAATCGAGATGCCTTGCGACGACGAGCAGGGTCTGCTCGAGGCCGCATTCGCCGCCGGCCCCCGCAAGATCATCGTGAAGCGCCCTGCGAAAGGCCCGTATCTCGCGGAACGCAAACCTGATTACTCCTTAGCGGGCAAGGCGATTCGCTTCGACTGCTATTCCCTGCCGCGATAAAAGAACATGGTGACGAATGCCAGCGCGTTGAACGCCGCCACGCACAACAGCATGTTCTGATAACCGGCCAGGCCCGGGGCCGATGTTATGAGGCCAATGTAGATCGCAGGTGCCACCGTCGTGCCGATCTGGCGGATGAGGGTGATCGTCGCTATGGCCGATGTGCTGTCCTGCTTCTCGGTGTTCTCAAGAATCATGTAGTTGGTCGGCGCGCCCATGGCCATGCCCATGCCCGCTCCGACGACGGCGAGGCCGGCCAGGAACGTTACGATACTCGGAGCGGCCACGGCCACAAACGCGAGGAACAACAGGCCGACAACGGATATCGCCAACCCGGTCATCAGCACGGGCTTCGGCCCCACTTTGTCGATGACCTTGCCTCCAATCGGAGTCGCCACAAACGACGTGAGCCCGATG
>CADAKR010000065.1 GCA_902788545.1 uncultured Coriobacteriaceae bacterium | reverse complement strand
GGAGGGATGCCGTAGTCCCCTCTTTGGGGGAGGAATGACTAAATGTCATTCCGTGCTACGGTTCGGGGAGGACAGTGCCCTGTCCGACGGAGGGATGCCATAGTCCGAGCGCAGGAGGACAGCCCGAAATCGCCACAGAATGGCCTCAGAATCGCCGTTCGCCCCCTCGGCGGTACAGACGACCATCCCGAGGGAGAAACGCGCTCAGAAGGGCTTTAAAACGCGATTTTCTTGTGCCGTTAAGCCCAAAGGGCTTAAAATGCGCTTTTCCCTCTCTCAGTTCGCCCCCTTTGCATTTTGCATTTTGCATTTTGCAAATAAGAGCCCCTGCCGCTAAACTATATAATATATATTAGTATAACTTTAATAAGTCTATATATATCGTGTAATAAGGGGATCACAGCACCCATTTTTTCATTTGCAAAATGCAAAATGCAAAATCCGCGAAAATATTATCTGCCCTCTTTGCCATTTCAAGGCTTTTTTATATCTTTGCGGATGAAAGCGATTCGCCTTGCCGCCTGCGACAGCAGGCCGCAAGGTTTTTTCTTTCCGAACACGAAACAAACAACAAGAGGAGAAACGAAACAATGAACGACAACGAACTTCGAGAAACACTTGCCCTGCTGGAGGCAGCGGGCTGGGAGCCTGCCCCCTGC
This sequence comes from uncultured Coriobacteriaceae bacterium, assembly GCA_902788545.1. Lineage (GTDB taxonomy): Bacteria > Actinomycetota > Coriobacteriia > Coriobacteriales > Eggerthellaceae > UBA9715. The sequence continues at coordinate 6,062 of CADAKR010000065.1, read as the reverse complement.
GACACGCCTATCCGATATTTCGAGAACGCCGTCTCTTGCGGCATCCCCACCGACGGCGGCGACCCCATAGGCGAGGATTACCTGATGCCGCGCGATTTCGTGCGTACGGTGCAGGACTTCTGCATCATCGCGCGGGGCGACTCGATGGAGGGCGCGGGAATCATGGAGGGCGACCGCCTGAAGGTGAGCGCGAAGGATACCTTTCAGGATGGCGACATCGTGCTGGCCATGATCGACGACGAATATACGCTGAAAACCTATTGCGAGGACGAAGACGGAACGCCCTGGCTCGTGCCGCAGAACGAGCGCTACGAGGCCTACCCGCTGCCGCGCTACAGCAAGATACGGATAGTGGGCGTGGTGACGGAAATCATCAAGGCGGCCCCGAGAGTGAGCTACCGCTCTTGCATGCGCCTTATCCGGAAGGCGAAGCAGGCCGCAGCTCCACAGACGATAGGGCCGCAGCAAGTGGCCGAGGCCATCCGCCGCGTGGCGCCGGACGTAAAGACGGGGAGGCAGTGGTATGCCGTCTATCGCGCGCTGGCCGACGTGGAGGCGGTGCGCCCGGGCGATTTCCAGGGCTTCTGCCAGAGGGTGAAGAGCGTCGTGCCCGAGCACCGCCACCTGCCCGCCTACGAAGAGCTGCAGCGGATGAACGTGCAGAGCTTCGCGCGGAGCGTGCGCCTCTGGGACGCACAGAACGCCCCGGTGAAGGGGAAACGCTTCGACGACTACCTGGCCCTGGCGCAGAAGACGCGGCAGGCGATAGGGGCATGAGAAGCCCCCTCCCGAAAAACTCCCGAAAAACTCCCGAAAAACTCCCGAAAACTCCCGGAAAAAAGACAAAAACTCCCGAAAAACTCCCCTCTCGGGGCAAAACTCTACGGAAAACTCCCAAAAACTCTACGGCGATGGAAATTCTTCTCCATCGCCTTTTTTATTGCCGTACCTTTGCATCGTCACAGCCGGCAAAAGTGACGAAGAGAGAAAAAATTAATGTATTCACACAAAAAAAAGAAAAGGTTATGGAAACTAAAGCAACGGTAAAAGTGATAGGCGAGACGAAAGCGGGTATCTCGCAGCGTACAGGCAACGAATGGAAGAGCTGCCAAATTATGCTGGAATGGATAGACAGCGAGGGAACACACCGCGCCTGGGCGGCTCTCTTCAACGAACAGATGGAGAGCTTCGTCCGGCAGGGAATTGGCACAAACGATTCGGTAACAGTGCGGTTGAGGTTCTCGGCTCGCTCTTTCCGAAACGGATTCGTCAACACAGAGGTGATGGTCGAAGAGATTAACAAGATTAACCAGTGAGAAGGCCATGAACGAGAAATTTGAAAAAGCCCGCTTGCTCGTCCGTTCGAGCGGGGGCGTAAAGAAAGAGAAGCCCCTGATGGGCGTGCTCACGCAGGGTACTTCCGAGAGGGATTTCCTCTTCGACGAAGCCGCACTCTCGTGGGTGGGCAACAGGCGTTCGCGCCGAGTGTTCAAGAAGGGCCCCGTGGCCATGTCGCTCCGAACGGACGGCACGTATCGCGTCACGCTCGACATCGACCTGCGGGACGAAGGGAAGGCCGAAGACGGATTCGGCGTGTATGAATACCTGGACGAAGCTCTGTCGCGGATTGAGGAAATGCAGCTCTTCTTCCGCATGGGCAAGCGCGTCGCAAAGAAGAAAGGAGGCCGAGGATGATACCCATCGACTGCGTGCGCGACGTGATGCACAATCAGACCAGCCTGCTGACGCGCGACCTGTTCTACAGGATGCTAAACGAGCCGAACACGCGGATGGCCATCGAGCAGGTGCGCTCATACAAGAACGCCGCCGCGAAACGCTGGCTCCCGGGCATCTGCTGGCAGGCAACCTTCGCCCCCGGCTACCGCAAGGAGGCGAACGCCCGCCCGAACGGCATCTTTGCCCTCGACATCGACCACATCGGGCACGACGAAGTTTTTCAGCTCTGGAAACGGACGGAGCCGCGCATCGACGAGCTGGACATCCTCTGCTTCCACCGCTCGCCCTCGGGCGACGGGGCGCGCGTGGTGGCACTCTGCCAGCCTCAGTTCGAGACCATCGCCCAGAATCAGGCTTGGCTGGCCGCAGAGCTCGGGACCGCGTACGATGCCGCCTGTCACGACCTGGCACGCCTCTTCTTCGTCTCCGTGCCCGAGGACTTCTACTACGTAGATTATGACAGCCTCTTTGATTAATTCATAATTCATAATTCTTAATTCATAATTCTTAATCCATAATTAATGCAAAATGAAAAGTGTAAAGAAAATAGTATCAGGAGGAAGTGTTTCTCAAGCCTCACCCCTAACCCCTCTCCGAGGAGAGGGGAACTGTGGTCAGCGTTCTCAAGCCTCACCCCTAACCCCTGACTCCGCCTCGGCTCTCACGGACTCCGCCTCGGGCCTCCCGGACTCCGCCTCGGGTCTCCCGGACTCCGCCTCGGGTCTCCCCTCTCCTCGGAGAGGGGCTGGGGGTGAGGCTGTTGAGGCTGTTGACTATGAAGGCATCCCGTACCGCGACATCGTCGAGCGCCTGCTGCAGCGATGGGGCGTATATGGCGAGCCTGCCCAGGGAGCCCGGAACTCTACTCTCTACCGACTGGCGCGCGAGGTGCGCTACATCTGCGACTTCAGCGTCCCCTACGTCCTGCAGGTAATTCCCTCCTGGGGGCTGGGCGAGCAGGAGAGGCAGCAGACCGTCTCGAGCGCCATCGGCTCGCCGCGCGGCACCCGCCTGCCCGCCGACATCGAGGCCGTAATCACAGAGCTGCGCCGCGAGAGCGAGGGCGAGGACGGAGAACGGACGGAAACGCCGCAGAACGTGGCCGAACAGCTGAACCCGCTGCCGCGCCTGCCGCGGCTCATCGACTTCTTCGTGCGCCGCAATCCGAGGAACGAACGCGCCGTGGTGCTGGCCACGCTGCCCATCCTGGGCAACCTCCTCTGCCGCCTGCGCGCCCGCTATCTCGACGGCACGATGGAAAGCCCCATCTTCATGTCGGTGATCGTCGGACCACAGGCTTCGGGAAAGTCGTTCCTGCGCGACATCTACGAGACGCTGGGCGCTCCCATGCTGGAGGCCGACCGCGAACAGCTGCGCAAGGAACGAGAGTACAAGGACAAAGTTCGCAAGGCCAAGAACGCCAAGCAGCAACCCGAGCTGGAGGAGTTCACCCTGCGCTGCCTGCCCGCCACCATCTCGAACACCCAGCTGCTGCGCCGTGTGGACCAGAACCACGGCCTCAGCATCCTCTCCTTTGCCCCCGAAATCGACACCCTGAAGCGCGCGAATAGCTCGGGAGCCTGGGCACAGAAGGGCGACATCTACCGCATCGGATTCGAGGCGGGACAATACGGACAGGACTACGCCGCCGAGAACTCCTATTCGGCCACCGTAGAGCTGCGCTACAATCTGCTGCTCTCGGGCACCGACGCGGCCGTGCGCTCCTTCTTCAAGAATGTCGAGAATGGCATGGTCTCTCGCTTCTGCTTTGCGCAGATGGCCGACGACCGAGGAATGAAGGTACAGCAGCGGCCGCAGCGCATCGGCGCCCTCACCCGCGAGAAGGTCATCGACATGGCGCGAGAGCTCTTCGAGATGGGCTCCAACCCCGACCCCAACGCGCTCGTCTATGTCTCGCTGCCCCGAACGCTGAAAGCCCTCGACCAATGGACAGAACAGCGAATCGCCGAGTACATGCAGACGGGCAATGCCGCCCTCGACATCCTGCGCCGCCGCTCCTGCCTGATAGGCTTCCGCGCGGCAATGGTCGGCTGGGCACTCTGCGGAGGCTCGGAGAAAACCGAGGTCGTGAACCTCGCCCTGTGGGTGGCCACTGAGGTGCTGAACCAGCAGCTCGCCCTCTACGGCAAGATGCTCAACGAGCAGGAAGGCGAGAACCGTCGCATCCGCGAGGAAGGGCAAAACGAGCTTCGCCGCTCGCGCAACACCCGCCTGCTCGACGAGCTTGGCGAGACCTTCAGCAAGGGCGACGTTGCCACGCTGCGCGCTGAGCACGGCATGCAAGGCGAGTGCTCCTACATCATCACCCGCTGGATAAGCGCTGGCCTCATCATGCGCCGACCGGATGGAGTATATCAGAAAATCAAGAAATAACCCCCAAAAACAGACGTACAATGAAGACAACGAATATCATGAAGCGGGCATGCGCCCGCCTGTGGACGGCCCTCATGGGCATCCTCCTGTTCATCCCCATTTTCCTCATCGAGACCACCTTCGCGTTCGTGGTCGCCACCTTCTTCCTGCTCTTCGCCCTCGTCGGCGACGTGAAAAGGGCGGGGGAAGTGCTCGACGAACTCCCCTTCGCGACCAAACTAAAGTGAAGTTTCATTTTTAATTGTTAATACGCAGAGGCCCTTCGTCGTGAGACGCGGTGCCTCTCTTTGCATTTGAACTACGTTCGTCGAGAGCATGCGTCGCTCGGCATAGCCCGAAAGCGAGCTTTCGGCTACGCACTCAACTGTAACACCGTAACGCTGTAACGCATTCGTGTCTTTTTTCCATTATTTTCTAAAAAAACACTTTGAACCGTCCCCCGTGATCCTAATGTTCAGTATGTCTTCTTCAGGGCTTCGATAGCTTGCAACTGAGCGGGGTCGAGGGCTGGGATGTTGTGCCTGGCGGCATAGGCTTTTAATGCCTCAAATGACATATAGACTCCTGCGCCACCTTTGTTTAGCTCCTTGCTTCGGGCTTTGAACTGGGCCTCGTCTGTGTAGCCGTTGTCTGTAGAATAGATGTAAATGATGTCGATGGTGCGCCCCTTGTCGGAGTCGTATTCCCAGTGATGCATCGTCATTGTGTGGCGAAACAGGTCAGGGATGTCGTCGTCGGCCTCTTGGGGAAGCTTGAAGACGGAGGCGTACTGGTAGGTATAGTCGTGTTCCTGACGTTTTTTAAGCATCTTTGTCTCGCCATGCATCTCGTTGGAGTACATCTGCATGCGGGCTGCATCGAGGGTGGTGAGGCTCTGTCCGCTGGTATGTATGATCTGTCCTGTCGTCTCTTTGGTGGGGAGCTCCACGCGCCAGAAGTTGGGGCCGTCGGCAACCAGCGATGCCTTATATTTCTCTTGTGCTTCTTTCTCCTTCAACCATATTTCGGGCATTTTGACACTTGATCTCTTTACCCAGCTTTCGACCTTGTTCAGTATATGCACGCCGTGCCAGCTGACGGCTTTGTTGGCTTTCGTGTTGTACGACCAAATGGCTCGGGTCTTGCCTTTATAGTTTTTCTTGATGTCGTAGATGGCGGGTATGACGCCTACGCTGTAGGCTCGCAAGGAGTCGCCGATGTAGCGGAAGGCGCGGTAGTAATACTCCTTGTACACGTAGGGCTTGGGCTTTACTACGACTTCGGCAAGGCCGTAGTCCATGTCTTCCATCGTAAAGCGGTTGCTCGTCTGGCCTATGGTGACTAGCTGCGGCTTGTAGGCCACGTGGGTCAACGCCACTTTGGCGTGTCCTTTCACGTCGGCCAGCTCACCGTTCATGTTTGTCGTTCCGATGAGGGTTCCGTCCTGGGTCAGCACGTTCACCAATGGGATGGCATGTCCCTCGGCATTCACCACTTCTATCTTCTGCGCCTCAGCGCTGATAGTAGCCATCAGCAATAGCACGTGCATCATAAACAAGCGTATAGTTACTTTCATAATCGTATAGTTTTAGAGTTGTATGTTGTGCAAAGTTACTGTATTGTAGTGTAATACCTAAATTCCGCAGCACTTTAGTTTAACTTTCTTTATAAGTTCCTGAGCGACAAAAAGTTCTTGCTGTGGCAAGCGACAAAGCCGAGCGGCTCAGGATTTTGCCATGTCAGATTTTTCACTTACCTTAGTGCTGCAAATCAAGACAAGCAAAATCATCAATGACATGGCAAAGGTAGAACAAAAATCTGAGAAAATCACCGCTTTTGGTGGAATATTATTCGTTTTGGACAAATTCGACTCTATTCTGTCCTCTGTGATAGACTCACACTTAGGACTTCGCAGCACTCTGATTGGCTATCAGTACAGCGAGATTATACGT
>CADAKR010000064.1 GCA_902788545.1 uncultured Coriobacteriaceae bacterium | reverse complement strand
TGCAATAAGAGGTGAAGGGTGGCCTCATGAGCTCCGATTCCCCTTGCGCGGATGAAAACGGGAAACAAGCGAGCCTGGGCTGGGCGGGGCCTCCCGCCGGGCCGGGCGGACAAGCCGCCAAAAATCAGCCAGCGGCAGGAGCCAATTGGGGGAGTATCCCCTTTTGGTCCTTGCCGGCGGGCGGCGGGCCGGGCGGACAAGCGAGCCCCTCATTCCTGCTCATTGTCTGCAGCTGTCAACAGGTTGGTGGCGTGGGTTTGGGGGTGTGGTAGAGTTGACGAGATTATACAAGTGACGTGCGAGAAGAGGATGGCACATTCCATGGCAGGGTTTTTCTCCAAACTGCTGAGGGCAGGCGAAGGCCGCCAAGTGAAGAGCTACGAGAAGATGGCGGTTCGCATCGGTGAGCTCGAGCCTTCGATGCAGGCTTTGTCCGACGAGGAGCTAGCCGCAAAAACCATCGAGTTCCGCGAGCGCCTGGAGCGCGGCGAGCAGCTCGACGACCTGCTGCCCGAGGCGTTCGCGGCTGTGCGCGAGGCCAGCATGCGCACGCTGGGCATGCGGCACTTCGACGTGCAGCTCATCGGCGGCATGGCGCTCAACGACGGTCACATCGCCGAAATGAAAACCGGCGAGGGCAAGACGCTCGTGTCCACGCTGGCGGGCTACCTGAACGCGTTGCCCGGCCACAACGTCCACATCGTCACCGTCAACGACTACCTGGCCAAGCGCGACAGCGAATGGATGGGCCGCATTTACCAGTTCATGGGCATGAACGTCGGCCTCATCCAAAACGGCATGCGCCCCGAGCGCAAGAAGCCGGCCTACCTGGCCGATGTCACGTACGGCACGAACTCCGAGTTCGGCTTCGACTATCTGCGCGACAACATGGTCGTGCGCGCCGAGAACCGCGTGCAGCGCGGCCATCACTTCGCCGTGGTCGACGAGGTCGACTCCATCCTCATCGACGAGGCGCGTACCCCGCTCATCATTTCGGGCGCGGGCAGCGCGGCGGCTGACACGTACAACCAGTTCGCACGCGCGGTAGTAGGGCTCGAGCGCGACGTCGACTACCAGATGGACGAGGCGAAGCGCACGATCAACGCCACCGAGCTCGGATTGGAGCGCATCGAGGCGAACCTCGGCATCGACGACATCTACGCCGACCCGTCGGGCGCTTTGGCCAACCACCTGCAGCAATCGCTGCGCGCCCAGTACCTGTTCCACCGCGACATCGACTACGTCGTGACCAACGGCGAAGTGAAGATCGTCGACGAGTTCACCGGCCGCATCATGGAGGGCCGCCGCTGGTCCGAGGGCCTGCACCAGGCCGTCGAGGCGAAAGAGCACGTGAAGGTCAAGGAAGAGAACCAGACGCTAGCCACCATCACGCTGCAGAACTACTTCCGCCTGTACGAGAAGCTGTCGGGCATGACGGGTACCGCCATGACCGAGGACTCCGAGTTCCGCGAGATCTACAAGCTGGAGGTCACCGCCATTCCGCCCAACAAGCCGGTTATCCGCGACGACCGCAACGATCAGGTGTACCGCACCATCGATGCGAAGTTCAACGCGGTTGCCGACCACATCGCCGAGCGCAATGCCGTCGGCCAGCCGTGCCTGGTGGGCACCGTCTCCATCGAAAGCTCCGAGCGCCTCAGCCGCCTGCTCGACAAGCGCGGCATCAAGCACGAGACGCTGAACGCAAAGAACCACGAGCGCGAGGCGCACATCGTGGCGCAGGCAGGCCGCGTGGGCGCCGTCACCATCGCCACCAACATGGCCGGCCGTGGTACCGACATCTTGCTCGGCGGCAACCCCGAGGTGCTTGCCGATGACCTGCTGCGCAATCGCGGCTTCGATCCGGATGCCGACCCCGCTGCCCGCGATCAGGCGCGCATGGCCGCCGAGCAGGCGCAGGAGTCCGAAGACCCCCGCGTCCGCGCGAAGGCCAAGGAGATTCTCGACCAGCTGGCAGCCGCGCTCCCGCTTCCCACGTCCGAGGCGCGCGAAAAGGCGTTGGCCGAGGCGAAGGAAATCACCGAGGCGGAACGCGCCCAGGTGCGCGCGGCGGGCGGCTTGCTCGTCATCGGCACCGAACGCCACGAGTCGCGTCGAATCGACAACCAGCTGCGCGGTCGTTCAGGCCGTCAGGGCGACCCGGGCGAATCGCAGTTCTACCTGTCGCTCGAAGACGATCTCATGCGCCGGTTCGGCGGCGACCGCATGGATGGCATCTCGAAGATGATGCAGCGCACGCAATTGCCCGACGACCAACCCATTCAGGCGAGCATGGTGTCGAAGGCCATCGAGAGCGCCCAGCACTCGGTCGAGAGCATGCACTTCGCAGCCCGTAAGAACGTCCTGGAATACGACGACGTCATGAACCTGCAGCGTCAGGCCATCTACGAGGAGCGCAACGCCATCCTCGACGGCAAGGACATGACCGACCGCATTCCCGAAATCATCTCCGATTGCGCGAAATCCATCGTCAACGAGAACTGCCCCGAGCGCTCTGTGGCCGACGAATGGGATGCGGCCAGCATCGATGCGTGGATCACGAGCATGACCGGCCGCGAGGACTTCCACGTCGAGGAGCTCGACCACAACGAGGACGCCGATCGCCTGACCGACATCATCGAGGAGTACCTGACCGCCGTGTACGACGAGAAGGTGCAGCTCGTGGGCGAAGAGGTCATGCGCACCCTCGAGGCGCAGGTCATGTTGCGCATCATGGACACGCGCTGGATGGCCCACCTGCAGGACATGGATTACCTGCGCACGGGCATCGGCCTGCGTGCGTACGGCCAGCGCGACCCGCTGACCGAGTATCGCGAGGAGGCCTACCAGGCGTTTTCGAGCATGACGTCGTCAATGTACGAAGACTACCTGCGCACGCTGCTGCGCCTGCAGGTTGCCACGCGCCCGCAAGTCGAAGAACCCGAGCAGGAAGATCCGCTGGCAGGCCGCAAGGTCAGCTACTCCAATCCCGAGGAGGCCCTCGAGGCTCCGAGCGGATCGGCTGCCCCCGCGCCGCGTCCGCAGCAGGTTGGCGGCATGCCCGCCGAGGCGCCCAAGCCCACGACGAAGGCGAAGACCTACGTCAAGGACAAGGACGACCCCTACGCCAACGTCGGTCGCAACGATCCCTGCCCCTGCGGTAGCGGTAAAAAGTTCAAGAAGTGCCATGGCATGTACCTGTGATGCCGTAGATGGCTCGCTACGACGTCGTCATACTTCCTTCGTTCGCGCAAGTTGAGGGCTGGCGCAAGCGTCGTGCAGACGAGCGCGCTAGCGGCTTGTTTGCCCAGGCGGTCACTACGTTCGATGCCTGGATAGCCGACTTGTGGGAGCTGCATGGCGACGGGCGCATGCTGGTCGGCGACATGCAGCGCGAGATCATCATGGACGTTGTCTTCTCGCAGGGTTCCCATTCGGGCGATACGCCAGGGCTTGCGCCGCTCGCAGCATCGTGCATGCGCGTGGCGGCCGGGGTGCCGCAGTTCGAAGACGCGCTTGACCGCATACGGGAAGGACAGCCCGTTGAAGGCCTTTCCGCAGCCGAGCAATCCTTCTTGGGCGGCTTGGTTGCGTATTGCGACAAGTTGGCTTGCCTGGGACTTGTCGAGCTGGGGAATGCCGCCGCATTGCTGGCGCGACAAGGCGAAGCCGTGTTCGGGCGGCCAATGAACGTGCTCATGCTCGAAGCGGGCCCTCTCAGCTGGGTGCAGGAGAGCTTTTTCGCCGCATGTCCGCAACTCCAACTTGAAATCGAGCCAGCCATAGGCGCTGAAGGCGTGTCGCAAGCGCCCGAGGGCGTCGAGGTGAGGTTCGCGTTCCCGTCGGGCCGCCTTGCCGAGCCGGGGCTTGTCGCCGATGAAGTCGTCGGTCTTGCACAGGCGGGCGATATCGTCGTGGCGTGCAAGGACCCGGTCGCCATGTTCTCGCATGTGCAAAACCGGCTCGCCGATTCGGGGTTGCGCGTTTGCCTGCAAGCGCGCAGGACGTTTGCGCAAACCGATTTCGGCCGTGCGTTCCTCGCCATGTTCCAGTTTCTCAACAGCAACCCGTGGGACGGCGCCACTTTAGCCGATGTGCTGTTGTCTCCTTTCTCGGGGTTTGCGCCGGGCGATGCGTTCAAAGCCGATGCCGCCGTGCGGGCCGATCGCGTGGCGGTGCGCGATGACGTGCTTGCCGAGCTGCGGCGCGCATCTGAGCTGTTCTCCCAGATGGAAGAGCTTGCAACCGATCCGGAAGCGGATGTGCTCATCGGGGTGTTCGAGCAGTTGGCTCAAGCGTCTGCCCATCGGTCGCCCGCATGGCGCGCTGAACAACTCGCCGCCATGGGGGCGTTGCGCGAGGCGACAGCTGCTGCCCGCAGGTTGAATGCGGGCATTGACGCATGCGTATCCACCCTCGAGCGGGCCACGGTGCCGGTGTCTGCCCAAGTCGAAGGCAGCGGGTCCGCTATCGTGTTCACGACGCTGCCCCTCGCCGCGCGCATGCAGCCAGGTTGCTGCCAGGCGCTCATCCTCGCCGATCTCACGGCCGAGGATTACCCGGTGGCCGATCGCGACGACGCGGCTGCGACCCTCATGGCCAAGCTGGGCTTGTTGCCGGTCGAAAGCGCCCTTTCGAAGGCGCGGCGCCAATTCGGCATGGCATGCAAGGTTCCCGCTCAATCTCTCGTCATCATGCGACCGCTCGGCGACGACAACGCCGATTCCACTTATCCCGCGGTTGCGCTCGAGGAGTTCATCGACGCTTACCGGGCTGACGTTGCGGCGACTGACGATATCGACAACGCGTACCGCTTGCCGGAAGCCCTGCAAAACGGCTTGGTCGAACGGGGCGAGGAGCTGCTGTACGCGAATGCGCGTGCGGCCGACGAAAACGCAGAGCAGCTTGCGACTGCGCTTGTTGGCAGCTTGCAAATCGACGACGTGGGCGCAATGGTTGCCGCCGTTGCGCCCGTTCGCTCCGATAGCCATGGCAACGCGCTTGCGAAACCGTGTCCTTCGCCTTCGCAGATCGAGTCGTATCTGGAATGCCCGTACCAGTGGTTCGTCACGCGTCGGCTGCGCATCGAGGACCTCGACGAGGGCTTCGGGCCGCTCGAGCGCGGATCGTTCGCCCATGCGGCACTCGAGGCGTTCTACCGGCAGTTCCAGGCGGCTGGTCACGCCAAGGTGAACGACGACAACATCGACCAGGCGCGCAACCTCATGCGCAGCATCGTCGATGACCTCGTGCAAGCGCAGTTCACCCAGGAGCCAAGGTCCGGCAGGCTCGTGTACGCTTCCGAACTCGAACGGCGCGAGGTCGTCGCGCTCTGCGAGCAGCTCGTCTCGTTCCTCGATTTCGAGGCCGCGTTCTTGCCGACGTTTCACCCCGCTTACTTCGAATACGAAATCGACGCCGATCACGCTGTCGATTACGCGGGCTATTCCCTCGTCGGCAAGGTCGACCGCATCGATGTGGACGATGCAGGCCATGCGGTGATCGTCGACTACAAGGGCTCTGTCAACGCCGAACACGAGATTGCCGGCAAGGATGCTGACCATGCGGGCAAGGTGCAGACGCGCATTTACGCCCAGGCGGTCAAGCGCGCGCTCGGCTTGGATGTCGTCGGCGCGCTTTATGTGAGCTATGGGCGCAAACCCGCTGTGTCAGGCGCTTACGATCCGCGCTTCGTCGAAGTCGCCCACCTGCCCGGCGTCAAAGCTGCCGCTTGCGGGTGCGGCACGCTCGACGCAGTTCCCGACGAGCAGCCCGAAGGCTTCTCGCTCGCCGATTTGACCTTCGCCCGCATGCTCGATGCCACCGAGAAGCTTGCCGGCGATGCGGTGGCGCGCATGTGCGCAGGCGATATCGTGCCGAACCCATCTCATGCGAAAGCATGCGACTACTGTCCGGTGATTTCCTGTCCGAAGCGAGGTGCTTGAGCCCATGGCGCTTACGGAAGGACAGCAACGCTGCGTTGACATACTCGACCGCCCGCTCGTCGTGGCGGCAGGCGCTGGTTCGGGCAAGACCTTCACGCTGACTCAGCGCATCGTGGGCGCGTTCGAGCGCGGCTACATTACCGATATCGACGAGGTATGCGCCATCACGTTCACGAAGAAGGCGGCTGGCGAGCTGAAATCGCGCATCAAGGCCGAGCTGCGTGCGCGCGGTTTCACCGAGCAGGCGCTGCGCGTCGACGAGGCGTGGGTGTCGACCATCCACGGCATGTGCGCCCGCATCTTGCGCGCTCACGCGATCGAGTTGGGGCTCGACCCGTCGTTCAAGGTCGCCGAGGGCGCTCAAATCGAGACCTACCTTGCGCAGGCGGTCGATTCGGTTCTGTCCGAGGCCCAAATGGAGGATTCGCCGCGCCTCGATGCGCTGTTCGCGGAGTATCCGGCGCGCTCGTTCGGCGGCTTCGGCACGTCGGTCGAGGGAATGCTGACCACCCTCGTCGGCGCCGCCTCCGCCCATGCCGACCGAACCGGTGCATTCGTGCTGCCGGGCCTCTCGCTTGCACCTGTTCAGGCCGTCATGCAGGTCGTCGATGCCGTCGAGGGTCTCGCCGCCGCAGCTGAGGCCGAGAAGGAAGGCGCCAAGCGCGACGACTGGCTGGCGGCTACAGCCTCGGCGCTCGATGCTGCTCACGCGGCACTTGAAGGGGGTGCGCTCGATTACGAAGCAGCCCTCCGCGTCATCGCTCCGTTCAAGCTGGCGAAGACGTTTGG
>CADAKR010000063.1 GCA_902788545.1 uncultured Coriobacteriaceae bacterium | reverse complement strand
GGCCCCGGTTTGGGCGGCGACTTCGATATGGGCCCGATGGTCAACAAGAAGCAGCAGGAGCACGTGGCCGAGCTCGTGCAGAGCGCCATCGACGAAGGTGCGACCATCGAGTGCGGCGGCCATACGGCCACGGTCGACGGCAAGGGCTTCTACTTCGAGCCGACCGTCATCACCGGCGTCAAGCACGAGAGCCGCGTCATGGTCGAGGAGATCTTCGGCCCGGTGCTGCCCATCACGACGTTCGAGACGCTCGACGAGGCCATCGAGATGGCCAACGACTGCGAGTTCGGCCTGACCAGCTCGATCTTCACGACCGATTACGACACCGTGATGCGCGCCATGAACGAGATCAAGTTCGGCGAGACCTATGTCAACCGCGAGCACTTCGAAGCCTTCCAAGGCTTCCATCAGGGCGTCCGCGGTTCGGGCATCGGCGGCGAGGACGGCGAGCGCGGCCTGGAGGAATACCTCGAGACGCACATCAACTACATCGACTACGACCTCAAGCGCAACAAGGCGTAGCGATTCGCGCAAGCTCACAATCAAAGGAGGCTGGCCCCGCGCCAGCCTCCTTCTTTATTCACGCAAGTTTCCTGCGGCCAGAAGGAGCCGGCCGGGGGCCAATTGGGGATACTCCCCTTATGGCTGTTGCTATACTCCCTGCGGGATGATGCCCTGGCGGTATGCCTCAAGCAGCTTTTCCAAATCGGCGATCTGCTCTTTCAGCTGGGCTCCGGTGTCGGTGTCGGCGACGAGCGTACGCGCGCTCACCTTCTCGACCACCCGCTGCGACGAATGAATGTCGAGTTCCCCCTCGACAGCAGCCTGCGCCGATTCGAGTGGCTCGTGCGCGGCCAATATGAAGCCATAGGAGTTCGAAATGAGGGTGAACCCGGCGATGCCCGTCGTTGGCTGGTAAGCGCGCGAGAAACCACCGTCGATGCACAGCACCTTGCCGCCGCATTTCACGGGGTCTTCGCCATCCTTGACCTTCACCGGAACATGGCCGCAGACGATGCGCGACGTGGCCGGGTCCATGCCGAAATCCTCGAAGATGCCGTTCACGACCCGCTCGTCTTCGAGCAGCGTGTAGAACGGGTTCTTGACTTCCTTGCGCGCAGCCTTGTCGGCAATGAGGTAGAGCTCGAACGTCGCCATCTTGCTTTTGGCGAACAAAGGCGATCCCTCGCCGAGCCATAGCCACCACATGAGATCCTGGCCGCGCTTGCGGACGGCGGGATCGGGGTCGAAGAAGCCAGCTCGCACATAGCTCTCGAGCACGTCGTAGAGTGCCTTGCCCTTGTATTTCCGGCCGAACACGTCGACCTCTTTCAGCGTCCCGTCGTCGTTGAGCGGGGCGCACGCGTGGAACAAAAGCGATCCGTTCGAAATCTTGTACAGGCTTCCCGCCTCGAGGAAGAACCGCATGTGGCGCTGCAGCTTCTCAGAGCCCTTGAACGCCAGCTCGAGGCGGCTCATGACCTCCTCTTCTTCGTCGGTCAGCTTGTAGGGATCGTTTGGGTCGACCGTGGGGAACACCTTGTCGATAAGCTCGTATTCGACTCCGTCCACGACCACGGTGCCCTTTTCGAAATCAATGCGGTGCAAGAGGTTGCGCTCTTCCAAGCCGAAGCTCGGATTGGCGGCGATGAGATGGGCCTCGACCTTGAACTGGATGATGGCCATCGCCTTTTGAATCTTGACGTTGAGCTCGTGATCCTTTTCGGATAGCTGGGGGTTTCCCTTCAACCCGAACGCGACGCACGGATCGTCGGCATAGGCGGCAAGCGCGAAAGACGCGAGCGGCAAGATGTTGATGCCGTAGACATCCTCGAGAATCGAGAGGTTGCCGTACCTCGCGCAGTTGCGCACCACGTGTGCTATGCAGCCCCGCTGGCCCAGCGATGCGCCCATCCACACGATGTCGTGGTTGCCCCACTGGATGTCGAGCGAATGGAAGCGCATGAGCACGTCCATGATCAGGTGCGGAGCCGGCCCCCTGTCGTAAATGTCGCCGACGAGGTGCAAATGATCGAGCGAAAGACGCTTGATGAGCATGCACATGGCCTCGATGAGGTCAGGCGCCTGGCCGCATTTGATGACCGCCTCGATGATGGCAGCGTAATACGCCTGCTTGTCGACTGCGAGGTTGCTCTCGGTCATGAGCTCCTCGATGATGTAGGCGTAATCGGGCGCCATGGCCTTGCGCACCTTCGAGCGGGTGTACTTCCCCGCCGCCTGCTTCGCCACGGCCACCAGCCGCAGCAGCGTTTCGGCGTACCAGGCATCGGCATCAGACGCACGCTCAAGCTCTATCGCCATCTTCTCGCGGGGGTAGAAGATCAACGTGGCAAGCGAGCGCTTCTCGGAATCGGAGAGCGCGTCTCCGAACGCGTCCTCGAGCTTGAGCTTCACAGTACCCGACCCGTTTCGCAGTATGTGCGTGAAAGCCTCGTATTCACCATGGATATCCGATGCGAACACCTCGGTGCCCTTCGGGAGGTTCAGGATGGCGGTCAGGTTGACTATTTCGGTGGCAGCCTTGGCCGTTGTGGGAAACGACCTTGCCAGCAGCTCCAGATACCGTTTCTCGCTTACCTCCATTGTCATCCCCTCGCCCTCAACGTAGGTAATACGGCTCCACATAAGCGGGAAGGCCGTCTTTGTAGACCAAGGCGGGGCTCCCCTCGATGAGCGGACGCAGGTAGGCGATGGCCTCGTCTGTCACGCCCTGGTAATCCGGCAAGATCCACTCTGCCGGGAAATGCTTCACGTAGTTGGCGACTTGATCGGCATCGACCGTGAAGAACTCGACATCGTAGGCCTCGCCTTCGCGACGGCGCAGGGCAACCATCTTGCCCGTGAACGCCTTGTCAGCCGAATGCATATGCGCTGACATGCCTAAGCGGAAGGACTCGACGCGGTCGACGAGCGATTGCTCGGAAGCATGGCTGCGCTGAGCAGAAGCGAGGTCTTGCACTTTGCAGCGCCCAGCGGCGCCAGAAGCCAAGATCATCGCCTCGAGCGTCTTGCCCGCGCCGCCGAGCACGGCATGGCCGAACAGGTCGTTTTTCGACTCGCCTGCCGAGATGTACGTCCCGTCGGCATAGCGCGCGCCTTCCGACACCACGACGTAGCACTTGCTCTTCGCCTGGATGCATGTGCGCACGCGCTCGATGAAGCGCTCCTCGTCGAATTCGTCCTCGGGAAGGATGAGAATGTCGACTTTGCCGCTCAGGCATGCCGACGCCGCGAGCCATCCGGCATCGCGGCCCATGGTTTCGAGGATGAAGACCTCTTGGCGGGAAGTCGGGTACACGTTCACGTCGAGCCAGGTCTGCAGCGCCGTCGTGGCGATGAACTTGGCTGCAGATGCAAAACCCGGGCAGTGGTCTATGTGCATGAGGTCGTTGTCGACGGTCTTGGGGCACCCGACGAAGCGCTTGTCCTTGATGCCGTTCTTCGCGGCGTATTCGGAAAGCGCGGCGACCGTGTCCATGGAGTCGTTGCCGCCGATGTAGAACAGGGTTTCGATGTCGTGCTTGTCCATGAGCGAAAGCAGCTTCTCGAAATCCTCGACATTGTCGCGCTTCAGCTTGTAGCGGCACGACCCGAGCGCGGATGACGGGGTCTGCTGCAAGAGGTGGTTTTCCTCGTCGCTCATGTCGGTGAGGTCGGCGAAGCGCTCCGCCAAGATGCCCTCGATTCCGTTCAGGCCGCCGAATACGCGGTCATACACGGGGTTCAGCTGATTCGCCTTCACGATGCCCGCGACCGTTGCGTTGATGACCGATGTGGGACCGCCCGATTGGGCCACGATGCAATTGCTCATAGCGCTGTTCCTTTCTTTATGGTAGCTTTCTCTATTGTAGCAATTGTACGTGTGCCGCATGGCGTTTCAAGCAGGTGCGGGCATCGCCGAGAAGGAGCAACCATGGATTTCACTTCCAACAAACGACCCGACGACATGCAGCGCATCACGACGCCCGAGCTGGCTGATGCGTTCATCGAGGAAGCAGTCGCGGCCATGCGCCAGCAAGTAGGCGACGGCAAGGTCCTCTTGGCCCTTTCCGGCGGCGTCGATTCGTCCGTCGTTGCCGCACTGCTCATCCGCGCCATCGGCAAGCAGCTCGTGTGCGTGCACGTGAACCACGGCCTCATGCGCAAAGGCGAATCCGAGCAGGTCATCGAGGTTTTCCGCAACCAGATGGATGCAAACCTCATCTATGTCGACGCGACCGACCGGTTCCTCGACTTGCTGGCGGGCGTCGCCGATCCCGAGGCCAAGCGCCATGTCATCGGCGAGGAATTCATCAAGGTGTTCGCAGAGGAGGCAGCCAAGCTCGACGGCATCGGCTTCCTGGGCCAAGGCACCATCTATCCCGACATCCTCGAATCCGAAGCGGGCGTGAAGGCGCACCACAATGTCGGCGGCCTTCCCGAGGACCTCGACTTCGAGCTCGTCGAGCCTGTGAAGCTTCTTTTCAAGGACGAGGTGCGCGTCGTCGGAAAGCAGCTCGGCCTGCCTGATGGCATGGTGTACCGCCAGCCGTTCCCCGGTCCTGGCCTGGGCGTGCGCTGCACGGGCGCCATCACGCGCGACCGCTTGGAGGCACTGCGCGAAGCCGACGCGATCGTGCGCGAGGAAATCGACGCGGCGGGGCTTTCCATCTGGCAGTACTTCTGCGTCGTCCCCGACTACCGCGCAACAGGCGTGCGCAATGGCGAGCGCGCGTTCGAGTGGCCCTGCATCATCCGCTGCATCAACACGGTCGACGTCATGACCGCCGAAGTCCCCGAGCTCGAATGGGCCCTTCTGAAGAAGATGACGTCCCGCATCTTGGACGAGGTCCCCGGCATTTGCCGCGTTTGCTACGAGCTGAGCCCGAAGCCAATCGCCACGGTGGAGTGGGAGTAACACTTGGATCCAGTCGTCAAAAAACACCTGCCTTTCATCATCGGCATCACGTTGCTCGGCGTCGTCGCAACGTATTTCGTGTACATGTGGCTGCATGACACCGCCTATACGACCATGAGCGCAACGATGTTCTCATGGTGGCTGTTTCTCGTGCCCTGCATCGTCATGCTCGTCTGCTCGTTTGCAATCGCGTGCACGGCTGACGAGATCGGCCGGCAGCTCTACGTGGCCGTGCTCGCCATATGCCTGGTGCTCGGCGTCATCTCGATGTTCGTGGCCTCGGCCTGGTTGTCCGACCCGACCATAACCGAGACGCTGTTGGCGAACTCGCCCGCAGACACCGTGCTCACACCCGTGTTGAAATCACCCATGACCATCTTGCGCGACGTTGCCGCTTGGATAGTGATTCCCACTGTCGGCTGCATATTCGGAGCATGGGTCGGCTCGCGCCTGCATCCAATGTCAGGCGAGAAGAAGAACAAGAGCAAAAAGAAGAAGCAGAAGTAGCGCCTGTCCAGCGTTGAAACGGAGGCGGATATGTCCGACACCATCATCCTCATGCGTCACGGCAAGGCGCAGCGCCCTGCCGACGACATGCTCGACATGGAACGCCGTCTCACCGAGGCGGGAAAGCGATCGCTAGCCGCCACGCTGCCGTATTCCCTCGGGCTCATGCCCCGCAGGGGATCGCAAGTCCAAGTGTGGTCGAGCCCTGCCGTTCGCGCCGAGCAAACCGCCCGCATCATGCAACGCGCCTGCAAGCGCCACGGCGCCGAAGTCGATGCCGACATCCGCATCGTCGATTCCCTGTGGAACCAGGATGCCGAGACGTTTCTCTCCGATGTGCGCGCGTGCACGGCCGATATCGTCGTCGCGGTCGGGCACAACCCCTTCATAGAGGACGTCACGGCTCAGCTCACGGGATCGCGCATCGATTTCGCCACGGGCGGCTTCGCTGCGATTCAGCTGCTCGATGCCGATTCCCTACCCCAAACACCCGAATTCCCCGGACGCCTGCTTTGGTTCGCGCAAGGACCCATTTCGCAGTTGTGGAAGACGGTCGTCCAGATGGAACGTGTGCTTGGCAGTGCAGCTGACACCGTGCAAGAAAGGCTCAACGCCTTCTTTGCAAACCCCGACGATATCGAGACCATGCACAAGTTCCGTGTATCGATCCGCACCTTGCGCAGCCTGCTTGCTTTCGTCTCGCCGTGGCAGGACGGCTGCCAGAACAAGGTTCTGCAAAAACAGCTGAAAGACATCGTCTCCGTGACTTCACGGCTTCGCGAACTCGATGTCTTGACAGAGCAGGCCCAGGCAATGGACGGCGCCTCGCCGGAGTTCGTCGAATTCTGCGCGCAGGAAGCCGCCGCCGAGCGCGACCGCGTATCCAAATCGCTCTCCTCGAAAAAGACGACGAAGAAGCTTGAATCGATTGTGGGCGAGTTGCATGACGTTCATTGGCGCAAACGCGTGAACGCGGAAGGTCTCGAGCACCTCGAAGTCCGCGCGCGTTTCGATGAGCTCGCCTCAGAGCTTGCCGCCGACCTCGAAGCGCTCGACATTGCGGATGTCGAGAGGACTCACGACGTGCGCAAAAGCGCGAAGCGCGTCCGCTACGATGCCGAGAAGTTCAGCTCGCTTGTCGGGGATGACGCCGTCAGCATAGCCCGGGACATGACCGCCCACCAAGACAACCTCGGGGCGATCTGCGATGCGCGCGTGAACATCGACATCATAAACGGGTTCGAAATGGAATCGCTTCCCGAGCCCATCGCCTGGGACCTCGCGCTTCTCCGAGCGCAAAACGAGACGTTCCTCTACACCACGTTGCGCAACGCTTAAACGAGTTTTGGACGCCGCCCGCAAAACCATCATTTGACGGTGATGGCCCCTGCCAGCTTGTTTGCCCG
>CADAKR010000062.1 GCA_902788545.1 uncultured Coriobacteriaceae bacterium | reverse complement strand
TGCACCTGCTCTTCGTAGAGGTTGGCAACCGTCGAGAAGACCGTGACGGGCATGCCGTCGAACAGGTTCTTGCCGCCGAAGGCGTATGCCTCGACGTCGGACTGGCAGAAGCCGAGTTGCGCCGTGCCGTCTTCGAGCTCGAGGACGTTGGCCTGGGAACCGCCGCTGGAGACGGCCGTGATGTCGAGACCCGCCTTGGCATTGGCGTTCTGGGCCATGATGGTGCCGAGGGCGTAGTAGGTGCCGGACTCGCCGCCCGTGACGAAACGCATGGCACCGGCAGCGCCAGAAGCGGCGCTAGCAGAGGCAGAGGCACTTGCAGAGGCAGATGCGCTGCTGGCGGAAGCCGAGGCAGACGCGCTCTTCGAGCTGCCACCCGACGAGCAACCAGCCAGGGCGGCAAGCGCAGCCGCTGATGCTCCAACTCCGATGAAACCCCTTCTCGTGATGTTCTTCATGAGTGTTCCTTCCCTTTCCTCATAATTGTTTCCCTATGAGCAAACGCCCATACGGTTCTGGCTATTATAGCCTGTACTACAGCCAACTAAAGTGAAAACTTAGTTAAATGGGACACTTCGCCCGTTACTTGGCTTTGCCCTGATTGGCCACCTTGTTGATTTTCGCCTCGATGACCGCCGGGTCGCCCAGGTATTTCTTCTCGATTACGTTCATGTCGGCATCGAACGTGTAGACGAGTGGAACCGCCGTCGGGATGTTCAGCTTGACGATCTCCTCTTCGCTAAGCCCGTCGAATTGCTTGACGAGCGAACGCAGCGAATTGCCATGCGCGGCGATGAGTACGCGTTTGCCGGCCTTCATCTGGGGCAGGATCTCGGTTTCGAAATACGGCCAGGTGCGGGCGATGTTATCCTTCAGGCACTCGTGCATGGGAACATCAGCCGGGTCGACGTCGCGGTAAGCCGGCAGCAGGTGCGCGTCGCGCTCGTCGCCCTCTTCCAGCGCAGGCGGGCGGGTGTCGAAGCTGCGCCGCCAGATGAGCACCTGATCCTCGCCGTACTTGGCCGCCGTCTCGGATTTGTTGAGGCCCTGCAAGGCGCCGTAATGGCGCTCGTTCAAACGCCAGCTCTTCACGACGGGCAGCCATGAGCGATCCATCTGGTCGAGCACGATATCAAGCGTGTGGATGGCGCGCTTTAGGTAGCTCGTGTAGCAGATATCGAAATCGTAGCCAGCCTCCTTGAGCGCTCGTCCGCCCTCAGCCGCCTCAGCGCGCCCCGCTTCGGAGAGGTCAACGTCAGCCCAGCCTGTGAACAGGTTCTTCTTGTTCCACTCGCTTTCCCCGTGGCGGATGATCACGAGCGTCATCGTATCGTTGGACATACAAGCCCCTTTCTCACATCGGTTCGACCCGTCAATGATAAATCATTTCCCCTATGCTATCGTGGTTAATCGGCTGGACGCTCGCCTCAGAGGTGGACGTCCACCTCTGAGGCGAGCGTCCAACTTTTGGAAGGCGGACGAGGTGTTCGACAAGGCGCTGTTCAAACTTCCCGGCATGCTCGCCGCATTCGGCCTGCTGCTTTTGTCTGCGCTTTTGCAAGCGGCGCTTGTCGCCGGGCAGGTGGTGTTCCTTGCAAACGTACTTGCCGGTCTCTGGGAGGGCCAGGTTTTGCAGGACCACCTTGCAGGACTGGGGGCGTTCCTTGCCTGCTTCGTCGGTCGTCGCATCGTGTTGCTCATTCAAGACGAGGCGCTCGAACGCTTCTCTCTTAGGCAGGCCAAGGCGCTTCAATCGCAATTGTTCTTGCTCATTTTCGGGCAGCGAACCTCGCTTGCGCACGATATCGGGACCGCGTCGACGGCAAGCGTTGCAACACGGGACATCGATGACGTCGCGCGCTACATTCGTGTGATCCCCCCGAAGATGTGCGGGCTCATCGGCATGGCCATCCCCCTGCTCGTCGTTCTCTTCGTGGTGGATTGGGTATCAGGCGCCATTGCGCTTATCGCGTTTCCCGTCATCATCGGCTTCATGGTGATGCTCGGCAAGCAGGCGAAAGCGCGGGCCGAACGTCAATACGAGGAGAACCGGCACCTATCGAACCACTTCATCGACACGTTAAGGGGAATGGAGTCCATCATGGCGCTCGGCGCGGGAAAGCGCGCTCAAGCCGCTGTCGGCGATTCGAGCGAGCGACTGCGCGTGGCGACCATGCGCACGCTTTCAGTCGCCATGCTCTCCGGCGCCGTACTCGACCTCGTCATCGTGTTCGGCGTTGCCGCCATCGCCATGATGCTTGCATTCCGCCTCATGGACGGCTCTGTGGGCTTAGCCACCGCCCTCACGGCGCTCATGCTGGCACCTGAGTACTTCGCCCCCATCCGTTCGTTCGCGGGCGATTTCCACGCATCGCTCGACGGAAGGACTGCCCTTGCGCATATCGCCGACATGATCGAAAGGCCCCAGGTCGCAAGCTCCGCCCCGGCACACGACATGCGCTCCTGGTCGGAAGACTCCTCGTTTGAATCGCTCGACGTGAGCTTCGAGCATGATGGGGAAGCTTCCGCTTTGGAGGACGTGACGTTTTCGTGCAAAGGTTTCGCGAAGGTCGGGATTCTGGGCGCAAGCGGCGCCGGCAAGAGCACTCTCGTTGATTTGATCGCCGGGTTCAAGGAGCCGATGGGGGGATCGTTTGCCGTCGACGGGCAAACCGTCGACTTGGATGCGCCTGCTTGGAGAAGCCAGCTTCACTACCTTTCCCAAAGCCCCCACCTGTTTAATACGACGCTTGAAGACAACATCCGCTTCTACGCGCCGCTGGCCAGCCGTGAAGACGTCGAGCGAGCCGTTAAAGCCGTCGGGCTCGAAAGGCTTGTAAGCGAGTTGCCGCAGGGCCTTGATACGGTGGTTGGCGAAGGAGCTCGCGCCCTGAGCGGTGGCGAGGCGCAACGAGTTGCCTTGGCGCGCATGCTCCTCGACCAGCGCCCCATCCTCCTTTTCGACGAGCCGACCGCTCACCTCGATTTAGAGACGGAGCTCGAGCTTAAAGAACGAATGCTGCCCCTCCTCGAGGGTCGTCTCGTGTTTTTCGCGACGCATCGGCTTCATTGGGTGGATGACATGGATCTTGTCATCGTGCTTGAAGGCGGCCGGATTGCCGAGACAGGCACGCCCGCCGACCTGCTGGCGCGCCCCGGCGCCCTCCGCCGCCTGATCGACGCCGGACGAAAGGCGGCGGTCGCATGAGAGCACAGCTGACGAGCGCCACGTCAAAACCATGGGTTCGCTCATTGACGAAGCCTTTCCGCAGACATGCGGCTGTCGCGCTGGCCCTCGGACTCGTTACCGCATGTTGCGCAGCACTGCTCATGTTCGTCTCGGGCTACCTCATCTGCCGCACGGCTCAACCGGCCACGACGCTGTTCATGGTGATGGTGCCCGTTGCGCTCGTCCAGGTTTTCGGCATCGCGCGGCCCTTTGCACGTTACTTCGAAAGGCTTGTCAGCCACGACTGGGTGTTCCGCGTCACCTCGCGGCTCAGGGTGCTCCTGTTCAAGAAGGCACGGTTGCAAGCGGGCGATCCTGCTGCCGGACGCGATACTGGCGAATACCTTGAATTCGTCGTCGAAGACATCGCCCACCTTCAAAACCTGTACCTTCGCGTCGCGTTCCCCACCACCATCGCCCTTCTCCTCATGGTGGCCGGATCGCTGTTTTGCGGCATCTTCTCCCTCACGCTCGGACTTGCCTTCCTTGCGTTTTCAGTTGCATCGTCCCTCATCGCTGTCCTTGGCGCACAACTTGTGGCAAAGCCCCTGCAAGAACGTACAAAGGCGAGGTTGTCATATGAGTACGCCCGTCTGAGCGACGACATCGTCGGTGCAACGGACTGGGCCCTTGCAGGCCGCGTAGACGAAGTTCGCCATGAGCACGAGCGCGCTGCCGAAAGCGCTCTTGGGGATGCTGCGGCCGTGCGCAGGGTTGTTCGCGTATCCGAGCTCTTGTCCGCTGTCGTGCTTGCGGTTGGCGTGTGCGTGATTTGCGCCATCGCAGGTGACGCATTCCAAGGTCAGCCCGATAATGTCAACTTTATCGCCGCGTTTGCGCTCGGCTTTTTCCCGGTAGCCGAAACGTTCGCGCTGCTGCCCCACGCCCTCGTCGACTCGCTGAATCATGCCGATGCCCTCAACCGACTCGACGGCGTCATCCAGGACGAGGCCCCTCACGTCGATAAGACCACAGGGATTTCCGACGACGCCGCTTCCACCACCGCCATCGAGGTTTCGGCTGCCTCGTACCGCTATCCCCAAAACGCCTTCCCGACCGTTTCAGACCTCGACCTGGTCATACCAACCGGCCAGAAAGTTGCCGTGCTCGGTCGAAGCGGGTCGGGGAAGACGACGCTTGCGCGCCTTTTGCGAGGCGTCATCGCGCCTACGGAGGGCACCGTTAACGTAATCGGCACACCTGCATCGAGCTTCGATGCCGATGCGCCCCTGGTCGGCTTCATCCCCCAAGCCCCGCATCTCTTCGACGACACGTTGCGCAACAACCTGTTGCTGGCACGGCCCAATGCCACCGACGAGGAATTGCTCGACGCGCTCGCCAAGGTCGGCTTGGCTGCGAAGCTCCAATCGCTTTCCTGCGGCCTCGACACGAGCATCGGTGAAACGGGCGCAGGCTTTTCCGGAGGCGAAGCGCATCGCTTGGCCCTCGCCCGCGCATTGCTCGCGGATTACCCCATCGTATTGCTCGACGAGCCCTTCACCGCGCTCGATCCCGTCACGGAATCCGCGCTGCTCGACACGATCTTCGAGTCCTTCGACGATAAGACCCTCGTCGTCATAACCCACCATCTTGCCGGCATCGAGCGCTTCGACCGCGTCATCTTCATCGAAAACGGCTCGGTGGAACTCGACGGCTCGCCGCGCGATCTAGCGCGCGACGAGCCGCGTTTCGAGCAATTGCTCGCATTTGACCGGGGGCCTAACCCATAGGTGCAGACTTACCAGCCCGCCTCCACTTGATAGGTGGGGCTAGTGATGACCGTGAGCTTCTCCTCGGCCTCTTTCGGCACGGTCACGTCATATGTCAAAGTGATCGTCTCGCCCGAATCGAATTGCGCGTGGCCGTTGAAGAATTGAATCCCCCTGTAAGTAGACTCATGCATGTCCGTCGTGAAGTAACCATCGGTCGATAGGTTCGTAATCGAGCCCCCGGCAGGTGCGGAGAGGTAAACCCATTGCATCATGTCAGACGGGGAACGAACTTCTTTCACGTTGTGCGCGATCATCGACTCGGAAAGCTCGTCTTCGTTGCCAGGTTGGATCATGTTCGACAGCCGCGTGACAACATGGTATGTCGTCGTGCCGTCGGCGTTATGAACACCTTCGCTGACATCGTTCGTGATCTTCAAGTACCAGCACAGTTTCGACCAGGAGTCATCGTTTGCGTACACGCCGAGCGTCGGCTTAGTCGGGTCGGTAGGCAACGTGCCATCGCAGCCCAGAAGCGCCATGGCAGCTTCCTCGTTCTCGTTGTACATGTAAACCTGCAGGTGGCGCGCGACCATGTCCTTATGCAGCTGCTGAGCCAAAGCCATCATGGGAACATTGCCCATATTCGCGATGAGATGGTTGAACACGCTGGACCCGATTTCCGTGAACAGCATGTCTTGGGGCTTGTATGTAGGCGTTTCGGGTATGTAATAGACGTCATGTCCGATAAGCTGAGCGGCATTCGAGCCGTCGACCGTCACGCCCGAAGGCGTTGTGACGGGGCCCGTGAGGGCGAGGATGTGCTGCAAGAACACCGGGTCGATTCCAATGACGCCGTCAACGCCGCCATAGCCACGCTGTTCCCAGTAGTACGCGATGATCTGCGACACGCGCGCCCAATCCGTAATGTAATTGGTCGTAGACGGAACCCATGACGCATTCGACCCGAATAAGTTCGTCTCTTCCTCGGTTGTCTCAAAGTGTGGCGCGCCAAGCTCAGGATAGATATCGCCAACCGGCCTGAACTCATTAAGCGAAAGACGGCCGTTGTCAATGGTCATAGCGCCGACAGAGCCGATCAGGCCGCCTGTCGAGCGCACCTCGGAAAGTTGCTGCGCGCAGAGCAGATAGGTACGCGGTTTGCCATCGGCGCCGATCATGTCGGCGAACGTCGGGGCAATGCCGTCGACGAATTGGGCTGCGGTGTTCAACTTGCCAAGCGCGTCCTTGGCCTTTTTAAGGGGCTCGTTCACCTGATCGAGCTTCGCCTCGCCCATGGCTTCGATTTTCGTCGTGCACTTGTCGATGACGGGGGCAGCAGAAGCCACCGCGCCAACCATCTGCTTGGCATACTCGACGTTGATGCCCCCGTCGACAAAGAGGTTCTTAAGCGAAACCTGCGACACCTCGCCGACCAACGGCACAACGGCATCCTGGGCGAGCTCGTCGAGAACGTCGGAGAGCTCCTTCACCTTCGCAACGTCGCCGCCGTATACGGGAACGTAGCTCGCGACCGTCCATTCCCAGCCAGAAGTCTCTTTCTTCATGTTCTGGGCGCGCTTGGCGATATCTGCAGCCGTTGCGTTCGCTTGGCTCGGGTTATCCGACAAAAGCTGTGACTTCAAATCGGATATGTCGGTCATGACGACCGCGGCATCTGCCTTAACCGTCTTGGCGCTTTGATACAGGTTGTATCCCGTGAAACCGCCAACGCCGCCGATAACCAAAAGGAGAAGCAGGATGACGATCAACGTGTTGCGGACGGGATGGCCCTTCTTCTTCTGAACAGGTTGCCAACCGTTCGGAACCTGCTGCATGTAAGAGCCGTTGCCATATTGCGCATAACCCTGTTGTCGATTGCCAACTGGTTGCTGATACGCCGTTTGCTGGCTGGGAGCCTGCTGGTAGCCTGCGCGGTTAGCGGGCTGCCCGTACCGCCCACCCTGCGCGGCGCGTTGCTGGTTGACATAGCTCCT
The DNA here is from genome assembly GCA_902788545.1 of uncultured Coriobacteriaceae bacterium. Lineage (GTDB taxonomy): Bacteria > Actinomycetota > Coriobacteriia > Coriobacteriales > Eggerthellaceae > UBA9715. The sequence goes on along the minus strand of CADAKR010000062.1, from coordinate 160 downwards.
ATACGCACGCTCGTAAGCTTGCTGTGAAGCGGAATGCTGTTGGCCAGCCGGTTGTTGGCCACTCGGTTGCTGGTACGATCCTTGCTGGTTAGCGGGCCGCTGATGCGAACCTCTTCTGGTTGCCATGCATACCCCGCTGCTTAGACTGCGAATAGTGTGC
>CADAKR010000061.1 GCA_902788545.1 uncultured Coriobacteriaceae bacterium | reverse complement strand
CAACAGAATTGGACGTTTGGCTTCGAGCCGAATGTCCGGATCGAAGCCAAACGCCCAATAAACGATTGAAGGAAGGTGGAGGGGAGCGATGGCGAACGCCGCTCGGGCATACCGATTCGACGCATATCCCGATTACGCTCCCGAACGCGAGCGCCGTGGCGACGTGCGCGCCGTGCGCACGGGTTCGCGCAGCGCCGAGGCCACCGAGGCCCGCGGCGCGCTGCTCGTCACAGCCGCAAAGCTTGCCGCCGTCGTGTTCGTGTTCGTGGCGGCGCTGTGCTTCGGCCGCATCGCGCTGACGAACGCCGCCGTCACCACCATGATCGAAAGCGACGTCCTGTCCGCCCAAATCACCGAGGCCCGCACGTCGGGCGTCAGCCTGGAAATGGAGCAAAGCGTGCTTTCCAGCAAGTCGGCCCTCAACGCCGCCGTCAAGCGTCTTGGCATGGCGGCCCCAGGCGCCATCGGCTCGCTGGAGCTTTCCCCCGACGTCGTCGCGCTCGACGCCAACGGCTCGCTTTCGCTTTCCGGTTCCGTGAAGAACCTCGTCGGCAACCGGGTGTAGCGAATGGCTGGCGCTGGGAAAAGCCCGCGCGCCCCGCGCGACGGGCGTTCCGCGGCGGCCGAATTCGAACGATACGTTTCCCGTGGCAGCAACCGCGTGTTCGTGGTCATCGTGTTTTTCCTGGCGCTCGCCCTGCTGTTCTTCGTGCGTCTTCTGTACTTGCAGGTCATCATGGCGCCGCAGTACACCGCCCAGGCGCAGGAATCGCGCACGATCGGCTTCACGGTCGAGCCGCGCCGCGGCACCATCTACGACCGCAACGGCCACATCCTCGCCATCAGCGTCGAGGCGACCACCATCTACGCCAACCCCTCCGAGATCAAGGAGCCGGGCGCCACGTCGCGCGCGATCGCCGAGGCGCTCGGCGGCACGGCTTCCGACTACCTCGACGCGGTCTCGCAAGGCGAGAAGTCCACGTTCACGTTCATCAAGCGCAAGGTCGACAACGACCTGGCCGAAAAGCTGAAGGAACAAGAGCTTCCCGGCATCTACTTCATCAAGGACACGCGTCGCGAGTACCCGTACGGCCAAACCGGCGGTCAGGTCGTCGGCGCGTGCAGCGTGGCCGTCGACGAGGAGAACAACCGCGAGTACTACGACGGCATCTGCGGCATGGAGCTGACGTACAACACCATCTTGTCGGGCACGCCAGGCTATTACGAGGCCGAGGTCGGCGCCGACGGCACGCCCATCCCGGGCGGCGTGCACGAATCGAAGCCTGCCGTCGAGGGCCAGGACATCGTCATCTCCATCGACATCGAGTTCCAGGAGGAAGTCGAGGCCGATCTGGCGGCCGACCTGAAGCGCGTCGGCGTGCCGAGCGGCTCGGCGGTCGTCATGGATGCCACGACCGGCGAAATCTACGCATGCGCATCGGCCCCGTTCTTCAACCCGGCCGACCGCACCAACGTGCCGGAGGGCTCGATGCAGCTCAAGGCGATCACGAACCTGTTCGAGCCGGGCTCGATCTTCAAGACCGTGTCGGCCACGGCCATCCTCGAAGCCGAGACGATGACGCCCGACACCATGGTCACCGTGCCCGAGTACATCGAGGCCGATGGCTACATCGTGGCCGACGCGTACGACCACGAGCAGGTCGATTGGTCGTTGCGCACCATCATCAACAAGTCGTCGAACATCGGCATTTCGCTGTCGGTGGAAAAGTACCTGGGCTTCGACAAGTTCTACAACGCCATCCTACGCTATCGCTTCGATCAGCTGACGGGCGTCGACTACGCCGGCGAGCAGCTTGGCTACCTGCTCGATTTCGACCACTGGTCGCGCGTGCAGGGTTACAACGTCACGTTCGGACAGGGCATTTCCATCAACGCCATGCAAATCCTGTGCTTCTACGGCGCGCTCATCAACGACGGCGTGTCGCAAACGCCCCACTTCCTGCTGCGCAAGCCGCAGACGGGCGAGGTGCCCACATGGGACACGCACGAGATCATCTACAACAAGAAGGCGATTGAGCCCATGGTCAGCATGCTGCAAACCGTCGTCACCGACGGCACGGGCACCGATGCGGCCATCGAGGGGTACGACGCCGCCGGCAAGACGTCGACCGCCGAGATCTTCGACATGGAAGGCGGTTATCGCGAAGACGCCGTGAACATCGCGTTCACGGGCTTCATCGCCAACTCGAACAGCCCCTTCGTGTGTTTCTGCGGAGCCGATGAGGTGCCCGCCGACCGTCACGTTACCCCCATGTTTCACGATATAATGACGCATGCGATCAATCGCTACAACATCGTTCCGGAATAAGGCAGGCGTCATGGCTACATGTTCTGATCTTTTCGTTGGGCTCGACTGCACGATCATCGGTGATGCCGCAGCTGAAGTGAATGGCCTGGCCTACCGCAGCGATGCCGTGCAGCCCGGCAACATGTTCTTCTGCATCGTGGGCCTGGTCGTCGACGGGCATTCGTTTGCGCAAGACGCCATCAACCGCGGCGCGAAGTTCATCGTGGCCGAACGGCGCTTGTACCAAGCCGACACCTCGCAGGTCACCGTCATCATCGTCGACGACTCGCGCAAGGCCATGGCGCAGGTGGCTTCGCGTTTCTACGGCAGTCCGTCTGCCGATTTCCAGCTTGTGGGCGTCACCGGCACGAACGGCAAGACCACCACGACCTACCTCGTCGAGCAAATCGCGCGCACCCACGGCAAGCGCACGGGCGTCATCGGCACCGTCGGCGTCGAAATCGCCGGTGAGCGCAAGAAGTCCAAGCACACCACGCCCGAATCGCCCGATTTGCAGCACATGTTCGCCGAAATGCGCGATGCGCAATGCGATGTCGTGGCCATGGAAGTGTCCTCGCACGCGCTCGACCTGCTGCGCACGTGGGGCACGACCTTCGCGGTCACGGCGTTTTCCAACCTGACGCAGGACCACCTGGATTACCATCACACGTTCGAGGCTTACTTCGAAGCCAAGGCGCTGCTGTTCTCGTCCGACTATCCCGCCAAGCGCGTCATCTGCATCGACGACAAGTGGGGCCGCGAGCTTCTGCGTCGCTGCTCGGCTGCCGACGACTGGGTCATCACGACCGGCTTCGACGCATCGGCGCAGATTCACCCGGTTTCGGTGGAATACGCAACGGACCACACGTCGGTCGAGCTTGACGTGCGCGGCCGCCGCGTGTCGTTTTCCTACCCGCTCGTCGGGCGCTTCAACGTGTCGAACATCATGTGCGCGTTCGGCGTGGGCAAGGCGCTCGGTTACGAGAACGAAGACATCGCCCGCGCGCTGTCGGCCGCGCCGCAGGTGCCCGGCCGCTTGGAGCGCGTGCACGCGAAAGCCGATGGCGGCGTTTCGGTGTACGTCGACTATGCGCACACGCCCGACGCGCTGACGAAGGCGATTTCGTCGATCAAGGCGCTGACCAGCGGCCGCACCATCGTCGTGTTCGGGTGCGGCGGCGACCGCGACGCCTCGAAGCGCTCCATCATGGGCCGTGCGGCGCTCGACGCCGACTTCGCGGTCGTGACATCCGACAATCCGCGCACCGAAAAGCCCGAGGCCATCATCGACGATATCCTGGGCGGCATGGGCGAAGGCGAGGGCCGTTTCGAGGTTGTGCCCGACCGCCGCGAGGCCATTGCGCGCGCCATCGCGCTGGCCGAGCCGGGCGATGCGGTGCTGCTGGCCGGCAAGGGCCACGAAGATTACCAGATCATAGGCGGGGAAACGCGCCATTTCGACGACCGCGAGGTGGCGGCCGAGGAGCTGGAGCGCGCCTTCGCGTAAGGAACCATGAAGCTAACCGTTGCAGAAATAGCCGAAGCCGTTGGCAGCAGCCAAACGTTTTGCCCGCAGCCAAACGTTTTGCCCGCAGCCAATTGTCTGGCAACAGGCATGACGTGGGATTCGCGCGAAGTGAAGGCGGGCGATTTGTACGTGGCGTTTCAGGGGGAGCGCGTCGACGGGCACGATTTCGCCGCAGCGGCTGTTGACGCCGGTGCGGTTGCGGTGCTGGCGTTGCATGAAGTCGACGTCGATGCGCCGGTCATCATCGTGGACGATACCGCCCAAGCCGTTTCCGACCTGGCCGCTTTCTGGCGCAGCCGCTTGAAGGCCACGGTCGTGGGGCTCACGGGTTCCACGGGCAAGACCACCACGAAGGGGCTCGTGCGCGATGTGCTGTCCGCGGCGGGCTCAGTCGTCGCCACCAAGGCCAACCAGAACAACGAGCTCGGCGTGCCGGCCACGCTGCTCGCCGCCGACGAGGACACCGACTTCGTCGTCGTGGAGATGGGCATGCGTGGCCTCGGCGAAATCGAGGCGCTGTGCCGGATAGCCCAGCCCGACTGGGGTCTGGTCACCAACGCGGGCGAAAGCCACATCGAGCTTCTCGGCAGCCGCGAGAATATCGCGCGCGCCAAGTCCGAGCTGTTCGCTGCCTTGCCGCAAGGCGGCATCGCGTTCGCGAACGAAGCCGATGACCGCGTGGTCGACCTGTGCCGCTTCGACGAGCTGGGCGGGCGCATCCGCTACGTGTTCTTCGAAGGTGGCGACGCCTGGCCGCACACCGACGACCTCGGCGTGTTCGACCATTCCGATCCCAACCCGTTCGTGTACGCGAGCGGCATCGTGCTCGACGCCGACGGGCGCCCTTCGTTCACCATGCACGCCACGCAGTTCGACGCCTTGGGCAAGCCCGAGGCCGACGGCGCATGCGAGTGCTTGCTCGACCTGCGCGGCGTTCACAACGTGTCGAACGCGTGCTCGGCGGCAGCGCTGGGGCTGGCAGCCGGTCTCACGCTTCAGCAATGTTGCGCGGCGTTGGCGAAATCGCAGCCCGAAAAGGGCCGTCAGCGCATCATCCACACGCAGGCGGGCGTCACCGTCGTCGACGACGCATACAACGCCAATCCCGATTCCATGCGCGCGTCGCTGGCCACGTTCGCGGCGCTCAGCGTGGAGGGTCGTCACATCGCCGTACTTGGCGACATGGGCGAGCTTGGCGCGTTCGCGCAGGAATGCCACGAGCGTGTGGGCGCCATGGCAGCCGCCGCCAACCTGGACTACCTGCTGTGCGTCGGCGAGCTGTCCGAGCACATCGCGCTTGCTGCGACCGACGCCGGCATGCCGTATGCCGCCGTGCGCCACACCTCCACGGTCGACGCGGCGCTCATCGAGTTGAAGTCACTTGTCAAGCCTGGGGATGCGGTGCTCGTGAAGGCATCGCATTTCATGGAGTTCGACCGCATCGTGGAAGGGCTGGTGAGCTAGCTTGCTCTCTCCTCTGTTCTCGCAATATCCCACGTTCCTCGTCTTCTTGGCGGTGTTCGTATCCATCGTGCTCACCATGCTGTTCATGCCGGGCTGGATCCGCTTTTTGCGCTCCAGCCACATCGGCCAGCAGGTGCGCGACGACGGCCCCGAAACGCACCTCGTCAAGCAGGGCACGCCCACGATGGGCGGCGTCATCATGCTGATTGCCCTGGTGGCCACGGTTCTCGTGAACGGCTTGCCGAACGCCGAGACCTACGTGCTGCTGTGCGCCATCATCCTGACCGGCGCCCTTGGCCTGTTCGACGACGCTTCCAAGGTCATCCACGAACGCTCGCTCGGCCTCACGCCGAAGGCCAAGCTCCTCGGCCAGTTCGTCATCGCCACGGCATTCGCCATCATAGCCGTGAACTTCTTCAACATCCTGCCGACGGTCAACATCCCGTTCATCGCGACCATCGATTTGGGCATCCTGTACACGGTCATTCCCATCGGCGAGGGCGCGCTGTACTTGCCGTGGCTCTACATCGTGTTCGTCGACATCCTGCTCGTGGGCCTGTGCAACGCCGTGAACCTGACCGACGGCCTCGACGGCCTGGCGGCGGGCACGGTCATGGTTGTCATGCTCGTCATGGCCGCCATCGCATTCCGCTCGAATCTGCTGGAACCGGCCGTCGTGGCAGCGGCGCTCGCCGGCACGTGCATCGGTTTTCTGTGGTTCAACTCGTATCCGGCCGACATCTTCATGGGCGACACCGGCTCGCTTGCTTTGGGAATGGGCCTGGGTTGCTTGGCCGTGCTGACCAAGACCGAGTTCGTCGTCATCATCATCGGTGGCCTGTTCGTGGCCGAGGCGCTGTCCGTCATGATTCAGGTCGCGCATTTCAAACGCACGGGCAAGCGCGTCTTCCTCATGGCGCCGCTTCACCACCACTTCGAGAAGAAGGGCTGGTCGGAAACGAAGGTCGTCATCCGCTTCTGGATCATCTCGGGCATGTGCGCTGCCATCGGCTTTTCGCTTTACTTCGCCGGCGGTTTCTTCGGGGTGTCCTAACATGCGCGGCCCCGAGCATTTGGGAAACGTCCTGGTCCTCGGCCTGGGAAAAACGGGCAAATCGGTGGCACGCTACTGCGCCGGTTTGCTGGGCAGCCGCGTCGATGCGCTCTTCATCGCCGCTGGCGGCCGCAACGCCGATTCCCAAGCCTTCATCGAGTCTCTCGCTGGCGAAACGTCCAATTCTGGCACGCCGTTTTCGTATGCGTTCGGCGACGATGCGCGCGCCGTTCAGCGGCGTTTCCGGCAACAGCAGAGCAAATTCGATATCCGCCAATCGGCCGAGGTAATCGGAATCGCGAGTCGAATTCTGACAAGCCGTTACGGCGACTCTGACGGCTTCGTCCCCGAACGACGAACCGTGTTCGCTGTTCAACGCGTCAAAACGGTCGATCGTCATCAGAATGATGGATAAATCGCGGTTGTAGCGAACGGCACGCTTCATTTCCTTCGCGCCGTCTTCAAGGAACTGGCGACGGTTCAGAACGCCGGTCACGGGGTCGATGACGGTCATTTGCCGCAACTCCTCCTCCAATTCCTTGCGGGGGGTGATATCGAATCCGACGGCGCGGACTTCCGCCAGATTGCCGTCCTTGTCGTAAACGATGCGGTTCGTCCAGGAAATCCAGACTTTGCGGCCGTCCTTGCAGATGTTTTCGTTTTCGTGATCGACGTACAGGCGCGGATTGCTCTTGATGCGTTCGATGATGTTCGTCATGTTTTGTCCGCGCGAATCCTTCGGCGGG
>CADAKR010000060.1 GCA_902788545.1 uncultured Coriobacteriaceae bacterium | reverse complement strand
CGTGGTGAATCCCTCCGCGCTGGCATTGTGCGATACCTGCGGAGGGATTCTCTTGGCGAAAGCCGCCTATCCGGCGGCCCGCCTTCGCATCATCATCCGGATGAGCTCGAGCCCGCCCGACATGATCGACTCGTCGCTGCCGAAGCGGTCCATGACGCGCTCGGCTTCCGCATCGGTGATGTCGCGATCCTCGCCGGTTTCCGGGTCGAAGCCCACACAGACCATGTCGCCGAAGACGATCGAGTAGAGCTCGCCCTCCTCGACCACGTGCGAGTAGTCCATCTGGGAGAGGTACCCCATCTCGGCCATCCGCTTCGTCGCGTAGATCGCCCGGTTCGCCGTATCAAGGGAGACGCCCAGCAACCCTTCCTCGTTGACGTACACGGCCGGAGCATCTTCGAAGATGTAGCTCGCAGGCTCTATAAGCCCTCCGACGCAGGCCTGCAGCCCGTGCAGGAAGCTGCCGTCGCAATCTGCCTCAATCGCCTTGCGGTACGGGCACCCGCCCACGGGCACGACCATTACTTCGAGTGTTCTCGCATTTCCCATTTCGACCTCCTTGGATTCGGGTCCGCCCTTTGCGGGCCTCTCGGTGCGTGCGATGACGGGGTTCCGGCCGGGTGCAAGGGGGAAAGCGAAAACCAGCAGGCCTCGAGTTCCGCGAAGCGGAAGTTTTTCGCGCCTTGCGGCCAGCCGGGTTCGCGTCGAAGATGCGCCGCAGCCGAGGCTTGCGGTCGGGTCGAATCCGAGAGGGCGATGGGAGTTGTGTGAGAACGCGTTTTCGTTGTCCATGGTGCGGGACTCCTGGACCTGCCGCTCGGGTCTAGCATCCAAGCCGACAGACGGACCGGCACAGAACGAGGTGACCCGCATGGGCGTTGAAGGGCGACGCAGGGGCGATTACAGCGAAAACGACTACTTCCGCATGGGCGCGGCGATCGCCGTTGGCGAGCTGTACGACATGGCGTTGTTCGGGAACCTCCTGGCGGACGATCGGACGGTGAGGTCGTATCTGGAGAGCTTCGGCATTCGCGGTATGGCCGACGTGGACGACCTGGGCATCAAGGGGCCCTACCGGCGGGACTTCGAGCGGCTCTACCTTGAGAACGCGTCAGAGGATTAGCGAACAAACACCTATGAACGATTCGGGCAGAAAATCGTTTCTGAATAATATCAAGCAGAAGCTTATCCAAAAAACGAGGCTAAAATAGGCTTGTGAACAGCACATTTATACTCTAACAACAATTTGGTTGAAAAATATCCAAAATTTTGGTTGACAGATATCCAAACCACGTTGTACTATACGCTCAGACAGTTTGGATGGGTGATATCCAAAGATGAAGGGCGGTAGGAATGAACAAGCGAATCGAACTCATGAAGCGCGGAAAGACTGGCCGGAAGCTATTCGTGGTCGACATCGAAAACGCTGTGGGAATCGGAGCGATCGACGAAGAATCCTGCCGCAAGGTTAGAGACAGGATCGAGCGCGAGTACAAGCCTGCTGGAGGCGATCTGACCGTCATCGGTGTGAGTCATCAAAACAACGTCTTCCCCGCGCGCTCCTGGAACGGCGCCCGAATCGTGCTGAGGAAAGGCCACGACGGCGCAGACCTGGCCCTCGAGAGTGTCCTTTCCGACGAGAACATCGAAGAGCGCTTCTCCGAAGTCATCATCGTCTCGGGAGACGGACTGTTCGCCAGCCAGGCAGCCAGACTTAGGTCTTTAGGCGTCAAGGTTACCGTGGATGCCCGTGCACGCCAGCTTTCCCGGTTCCTGGCGTTTAACTGCTCGTCTGTCAAGCTGGCACCGAGCGCGCTTGCTGCGTAACAAAGACAACAACTTGACAGGCCATCGAAGAAACGAGGTTGCTTATGAACGGGCACGACAACATTGGACAGGAAAACCTCTCCGCCAGCGGAGCTACAAGAGAAGCGATCGTATACGACGAACTTACTCGTGGATTCGGCGATTTCCACCATCCAGAACTTGATGGAACCGCCTTTGAGGTCTTGGACCGAATCCTCGACTTTGGTGAGGAAGACAGCTTCTACTGCGAAGCCACCTGCCTCAGCTATGCGGCGCATGTGCTGATGCTCGAAAACGGTCCGAAGGAACTATGGGTCATTTTGGATAACGACGGTTCCTATGCATTTCCTCATGGCGAGGACGAGCAGTACGTGAAAGAGATGGCCGAAAGGGGCAAAGCGGTCATGCAAGCTATTGGCGAGGACTATCCGCGCTTCAGGGGCTTTGCAAATACCCCGCCAGATAATCCTTACAAAACGCTCATCACCGTTGAGCCTGCAATAGGTGTTCCTGATGCGCTCTACTGGGCGGGAATGAGCTCGTACTTCTTTGATCAGTTAGACGTAAGCACTTCAAGATGCGCAATCATCTACCCCCCGCTCGACAAGCAGCCGAAGAGGCAATCCCTCCGTGAAGGAGTTCTGATTGGGAAAGCGGATAGCTGGGCCGCAGAGCTACCCAGCGGCAATATTATTGTCGGAGTTGGCGGAGGCAATGGGTGCTGCCATATGGTTGATCTCTCCGATCCCGAACAGCCGTGGGAGACCGAGGCAACCCCGTTCGTGGTAGCCGCGTGTGGCGGATGTCTCGTGCCGAGCATGTGCAGGAAATGCGCTGACGCCGTTGGTGAGACTTCCCTCGATGAGCTCGCGATTAGGATTAGCCGGGGTACATCGCTCAGCCGCAAAGTCCTTAGTCCCAAATCGGCACTCGATGCACACAGGGGCGAAAAGCTTTTGGCGTCCAGTGAAGACGGATCGCTTAAAATACCTGATTTCTGGCTTCGAGATAGTCGGTATGGTTTCAGGGTGCGCAAGGATGATCTCCTCTTTATTGATAGCAGCTGCATCAATTCCGACCGTTTCGAGCCATTATTCATCGATGAGATTCCCAAGGGGCAAGAGCGTTACACCGTCACCCCCGAAGACGGCGAGGTCCTTCTTATCTCCCGCAACGAGAAGAGCTTCGTCTTTTACCAGGCCTTAGCTCCGACGCTGATTGCCAACAGTGTTTATGTCGTCTGGCTGGGTGAACAGGTGAACAGCCGGTATCTCGAGTGCTGGCTTGAAGGGTCGTTCGCTGAACGATGGTTCAAGACTGCGGGTCAAACTGTTTCGATGGAAGAGATAATCAGGAACGGCGAGCCGATACTCTCAAAGGGTACGCTGGCAAGCCTTCCCGTCCCCATACTTGAGGAGGAAATCGTCTTCCAGACGATTGCTCGCAAGTACGGCATACTGCATAGAATCCGCGAGCTCTACCACGAGATAGGAATTCTCGAGTCGAAGGAAGCCTTCGCACCCGCTTCAGCGATGGTGGACCCGATCGAAGAGGATGATATTCGCCGGATCGTGAAAGAGCTTTCTGAGCCGGTATACCTATAGCAAGCATGAAGGAAAACCCCCACAATAGCTTTAGGAGAGCGATCGGTTATGCAATTCGAAAACCTCTCAGAAGACGCCCTGGCTCGCTATGAGAAGCTCTTCTTCGAAGAAGTATGCTTGCTCGATACTAAGGGCAGGGACTCTTTCGGCATCCCACTACCAAAGCCACTCGAGCGAATACATTTCGCCTGCGTCCAGGACACCGTGGAAAGGCTCACAGAGGAGACGCACCGCCTCTCGACGTTTCAGTGGAGGAATTGCCTCTTTGTGCCCATCGACAAAAGCGTTCGGCCCAACGACGTATACGAAGAGGTCTACGACGAGCTGAAACGTCGCCATCCATCATTGTTTATCAGGTCCTACGTATACGTCATCTTCATCAAGGTATACGGAGGAGGATCGCTTGACCTCGGAATCGAGGTGGATGACATCCCCGTTTCGAAGGACGACCTGCAGATTTACGCGTGGAACACCAACTACGAGGTGAGGCTGCAGGGAAAGACCGACCTCTTCAACCTGCTGAGCAGCAAACAGAAGGACGAGATGCGCGAGACAGGACTAAGGCCAACGGCGTCAAACAAGGTGTTCGTCGTGAGCAACCCCGGGAAAGAGCTCCAACGCATACAGGACGCGAATTCCGATGTCATAGATGCGGCAAGGGCATATCTCGGCGAACTCGACCTCATCGCCCAAACGGAAGCAAAACTAAAGGACGTGGAGACGGCGCTCGATGCGAAGAAGGGCTCGAGAGTCCTGCTGGAGGGCCCTGCGCGCTCAGGCAAGACAGTCATAGCCATGAGCCTTCTCTCGAAGTATCCCGATTCGAAGATGCTGCTCATGAACTGGTACTTCTACGACGCTCTGGCAGATGCATTCAGGATCTGGGGAGACATGGAAGTCGACGAGATCAAGAAGCTCTTCACCACAGATCCCGGCCTACTCCAAGCAGTGCGTGAGAAGGAGCACGAGCGGGCGACTCTGGTCCGATTCGTCCGAGACCCCAAACTCCTCGCCTGCGAGATCAAGATGCGAGAATGGCCGGCCGACCAACTAAACAAATTGCCAAGATGGATCAAGCTAGAAGGCGAGGGCGATTCCGATTGGCGGCTCAGCAACATCACGAAGAGCAGCGCGGGCGACTACGTCTTCGTCTATGCGCCCAGCGCCAAAACGCTTCGGATCATTCGCCTCACAGAAGTCTTTAAAGAGAGCTGTACTGCGAGGGGCGACTGGGTCTACAGCTACTCGGAAGGAGGCCAGCACGCCCGCAACCTCGAGAACCCCGAGGAAAACGAACGCGAACTAGTGGTGCTCCGCGAGATTCGAAAGGCCATCGAAGAGTCGACGGTCGAAGAGCTTTTGGCAACACTCTTAAAGGATATCGCAGATGCGCTCTCGTCGGGCAGCCAGCGCTTCTTCCACCATGACCGCAGGCAGAGCGAAGGCCTTTGGGTTGACGGCAGAACGATACTGATTCCAGACACGGACACTATCATCTGCGATGAAGCTCAGAGGCTCGGGTTCTATAAGGAGCTCGACGAGGTGGCCGAGCTCGCGAACCGCCCAGGGAACCTTTTCCTTTGCGGTGACGATTGCCAGCGACTCAACAAAATCGGCGATCTTGGCATAGCTCGCCTAATGCAGTCGAGTTTCGGCGAGTTCACGACTTTCGAGCTGCCCGAATCTGTCGGAATACCAGATGAGATCGGCATGCTCGTCAAATCCCTTCTCGGCGAATGCGATACTCCCGCGATAAGCAGCTCGTTCAAGGTCAAACTCATCTTCAATGATGATTTATCGCTCGTGTCCGCCTTCGAGAGCGACCCGTCCTACAAGAAGCACTACGCCATCCCCAGCAGCACGGGCTTTTACGACAGTGGTTACACGCCGGGCATAGTTCGATCCACATCTGCAACCCCCGAATGCACCGATGAATGCGATAGCGATTGCGCCCACAGGTTCATCCCGATGCTCTCGCAGGAACTCGGAAGCAAGTTCAAGTTTTTCTGCGCGGAGGCAATCATGCCCAACTACGCGCTATCAGCTTACGAGCTCATCTCGCGCGAAGTCGAAAGCATATACCTCAAGATACCCCGGCAGATCAACGTAGGCACGCTGCAAGCCCCCATAGACGGAGACTCGATCGCCTCATGGATAAAGCGCCATCTATACGTGTTAATGACCAGAGCGACCGCGAATCTGGTCATCAACATCGAGGACGAGCGGCTCTACGAATTCTTCAGGAGGACTTGCGAGGAAGCAGGCTTGGCTGTCGAGTGAATACATCGATATTTGGACGCGGTCGAGCAATAAGCATAACCATCAATAGAAACGGAGGTTGAAATGACGGGGGAAGAACTTGGAAGTCTGTTGGGAGATGTGATTAGCGAGCTTCAAAGCGCTTCGATGGAAATCGAAGATACCGTTGACATGCTTTTAGATATCGACGGCAAAGCCATCGTGCTGGCAGAAACTGACAATGTAAACGTGACTGATCAGCCGCATATGACCATCGATGAGCTCGGTGAGCTGATTGGCAATGCATTGGGCGAGCTGGAATCCGTTGTCATGGAAATCGAAGGCGCCCGGGATCTGCTGCAGAGCATTGACGGGAGCGCGCTTTCCGAGAACGAGGCTGACGACGCTGCAGAATAGGGCGATTAGCCTTCGTTGATAGAGCTTGATGCGGGCAAAGGGTGCAGCGACCTCCCGGTGCCCACGCTAATCGATCACCGCCCCGCCGTAGAACTCGTCGAACGTCGGGTTGCGCCAGGCGCGCATCGAGTGCGAGACCATGATTGCGCCGTACTTGGAGTCGCATCCCTGCTTGAAGACGCGCTGCCAGTCGCTGTGCGCGCGACACTCCTCGGGCATCTCGAAGTCGGAAGCGTTACGGTAGAAGCGGTAGTCTCTCTTGATTCTCTGCCATTCGGCGGGGGCGATCATCTTGCTGGCCATGTCGGCCTCCTCTCCGGCGCGGGCCCGGAGGGCCGAACCCGCGCCTTCCGTAGACGTTTACTTGCGCGGCTTGATGCGGGCCATGGAGCCGTGGACGTAGTTGTTGGAGTTCCAGCTGAAGTCGCCGTCATGGTCCATCCATGCGACGTACGGCAGGTCCGGGTAGGTGACGTCGGTCTTGCCGTCCTCGGTCTCCACCCACACCGAGATGCGGTTGAACTCGGGCTGCCCGAAGCCCACGACCGGATAGGCCTTCCAGTCGTCGTAGTGCGAGAACATCCAGACCTCGTCGCCGACCTGGAGCTCGCCCACGGGCACCTCAACGGAGTCCAGGAACTCGCCGAGGCGTTCGCCCTCGGGCATCGAGCGGTCGAAGTCGCGGAGCATCTCGTCGAAGTCGTACTCCTGCTGCTCGGAGAAGCCATCATAGAGGCCGACGCGCTCGACGATCTTCCAGCCCTCGATGACGTAGATGCCGTTGTCGCCGGGATCCATGCGCTCGTCGGTGGTGTAAGGCCCGATGCCGATGCAGTTGGTGCCGCCGAAGAAGTTGCCGAGGACCTGGCACATGCGGGCCCAGCCGTAGTTGTCCTTGGATGGATCGCGGTATCCCTTGAGCTCGCAGTAGCGCAGGAGCGGCTCCACGGTGTCCCTTCCGCCGTTCCAGTGGACGTAGAGCCCGACCTTGCGCTCCGGCGTGGTGATGACTGCCCTGTTTCCCATGATTTTGACCTCCTTGTGTTTC
>CADAKR010000059.1 GCA_902788545.1 uncultured Coriobacteriaceae bacterium | reverse complement strand
CTTAGCCCAGGCGCGCGCCGGCATCGGCCGTAAGCCGGTTTCACGCATCATGGAGCAGGTCGTCGTCGACTCCGGTTGGTTGTCTCGCAGGCAGTCGGAAGGCGCCGAGGGCCTGGCGTCTGCAGCAAACGCGTTCAAGGCAATCCGCATGGTCAGCTCCATCGAACGTGGTGGCGCATGGGGGCCGGCTTCGGTTTCGCGCCGGTTCGATGAAGCGCTGGCCTGCTCGAAGGAAGCGCCGGGGGCGCTTTCGGTTTCGGGTGGCGATTCGGTGCGGATCATGACGGTCCACGCGTCGAAAGGCCTCGAGTTCCCCATCGTGGCCGTTGCCGAGATCAAGGAGAACAAGGCGCCCTCTGCGCGCTTGCTCGAGGCATCGGTGGGGGATAAGGTGTACCTCTCGCTCGATTTATGCCGCACGCTCGATACGCTCGGAGACACGGTCGATTCCGCCACGCTTGGCGCCATACGCGAATACGTGCTCGGGTTGGCGGCGGGCGAGGACGAGTTGGCGCAGGCGGTGGCCGAGGATGCGGGCGCATTGCATCGGCGCCTCGCGTTGCGCGAGTACGTGGCCGCCGGTGACGAGGAAGAAGCCAAGCGCCTGCTGTACGTGGCACTCACGCGCGCGAAGGAGGCGCTCGTCATCTCGTCGACGGGCGTGCGCACGAAAGACAACCCTGCGGGCATTCCGAAAAGCGCGTTGGCCGGCTTGCTGGACGGCCTCGATCCTTCGGGCGCGGGCTTCGAGGCGGGCAGGAGCCTGCTCGGTTTCGGCGGGTCGGCGCCGGCGGTTCTCGAATGCGTGGCGCTTGAAGCCGATGGGGACCCCGATGGGCAAGAGGCGCCACTACCCGAGGAGGATTCCCCGTTCATGGTTCCCGCCCCCACAGATGCGCCTGCGCTTGTCTGCGAAGTGTACAAGCCGGCGCACGAGGGCGTTTTCAGCTACTCGTCAGTCTCCGATGCGTCGCATGAAGGCGATTTGCTCGACCGCCTCGCCGCTTCGTTCGCCTCGTCCGTCGATGCAGGCATGGTAGAAGCTAACGCGTTCGAGGCCGTCGAAGACCCGCTCATGCCCAGGGTTTCTGCTGCTTCGCTGGACGACGACTTCTGGGATTTCGACGTTGCCGCCTCGTTCGACGAGGACCGGGCGACCGATTTGGGCACGGCGTTTCACCGGCTTGCCCAGTTCGCGGTCATCGCCCGCGAAGGGGAAGGGCAGCTTGCCTTGCCTTCCGACGCGTGTATCGAGGCGCTTTCCCGCACGTGCAACCTCGACGGCATGCAGCGTGCGCGCTTGAACGAAGCGCTCCAACGTTGGTTCGGCAGCGATATAGCCCACGACATGGCGGCGCTTTCCGACTTGGCCAGCGAGGTGCCGTTCTTCGTGAAGGTCCCTCTTTCAAGCGGGGAAGATGCGTACCTCGAAGGCGAAATCGACCTGCTTGGCTTCGACGAGGCGCGCGAGCATGCCACGGTGGTCGATTACAAGACCGGCGGCCGCGATGATGAAACCGAAGACGACCTGCGCCGCAAGCACGTCCTGCAGGCAGCCTGTTACGCCTACGCCATCATGTTGCAGGGGATAAGCGAGGTCGACGCCATCTTTGTCCGCGTGGAGCGCCCTTGCGCCGACGACCCAGCCCAGCCCCAAGGCGTCCGGTACCATTTCGAGCAATCCGACACGCCCGCGCTCGCGCAGGCTATCGCAGAGGCATACGCTGCCGCAAGGTAATTCAGGTCTGTCGCAAGTCAAGCAGCGCGTTTAATCCGCGTACACCTTCACGAACTCGGTGAAGCCCTCGGCCTCGAGGGTTTGGATCTGGCGCTTCATGTTCTTGCGCATGGGCAGCACGGCCACGCAGCGGCCTTGGTCGCGCAGCTCCTGCGCTTGCTTCAGGGCCTCGCGCCGTTGCCACGTGATGGTCTTGCCGTCTATGAGGAACGCAACCGCGCCCTCGTCATGCGCTTCGCCAAGCGAGGTGACGCCCGCGTCTTTCAGCATGGTGATGATGCGCTCGAAGCCGATGGAGAAGCCGCAGGCGCACACGTTCTCGCCGCTGAACTTGCCGATCATCTCGTCGTAGCGCCCGCCGCCTGCGATGGAGATGCCAAGGCCGTCCACCGTCACCTCGAAAATGGGGCCGGTGTAGTAGCCCATGCCCCGCACGAGCGTGGGATTGAACTCGACGTACACGCCCTCGTCGGTCAGCGTGGCAGCTGCTGCGATGATGGCGTCGAGGTTTTGGGAGATGCCTTCCAGCCCGTCGGCGTCGACCCTGTTGCAGAACGCGGCGCTGAACGTGCCGCGTTTCGCGTCGCGGAACAGGTCGAGATACGCGTCGGCGACTTGCTCGGACGTGCCGTTTTCCAGCAGCTCCGCCCGCACGCCGTCGAAACCGATCTTGTCCAGCTTGTCCAGCGTGATCAGCGCGCTGCCGACCTCATCCTCGGCAAACCCCGCGCGCAGAGCGGCGGCCTGCAAGATGCGCCGGTCATTCACGTTCACGGTGAATTCCTTGATGCCCGCAGCCGACAGCACGCGCGAAAGCGCCTTGGACGTGGCGGTGATCAGCTCGATTTCCGCAAGGTTCGTCGCATCGCCGAGCACGTCGATGTCGCACTGCACGAATTGGCGGAAACGCCCCTTCGCCGGCTGGTCGGCGCGCCACACGGGACCGATCTGCAGGGCGCGGAACGGCGAGGGAAGTTGCTCTTTGTTGTTGGCGTAGAAGCGTGCGAGCGGCACGGTCAGATCGTAGCGCAGGCCGTTGTCGACCAGCTCGTCGCGGTCGCCCGACTCCCAAGCGCGGGCAAGCGCCGCGCCGCGCTTCTGCACCTTGAAGATGAGCTTCTCGTTATCGCCGCCCTGCTTCGATGTCAGGTTGCCGATGTGCTCCATGCACGGCGTCTCGATCTGGGCGAAACCGTATTGCGCGTAGGTGCGCTTGATTTCGGCCAGCACCGACTCGCGCAGGCGCATATCGGCTGGCGGGAAATCCGTCATGCCCTTGACGGGCTTCTTCGAAAAACTCATGCTGCTTCCTTACTCGAATATCCACCGGCCGGAGTTCTCGTCGGTGTTGTAGAACCAATCGTCCAAGTCGTCGTCGAATTCATCTTCGCCATCGGGTGCGGGCGCCTTTGTTGCGGGGGCCTGCTTTTGCGGGAACGCCTCGCGGAACGCGTCGAGTGCCGGGCCGCCGGCGATGGAGAACACGACATTCTCGAATTGCCCGCCATGGGCATCGAGCCATGATTTGAGCAGCCCCGCCACCTGCTCGGGGTCGTTGCCGAAGAACCCGCAGCCGAACGCGCCGAGCACGAGCGTGTCAGCCTCGTTCACTGCGGCGATGCGCATGATCGTCTCGATGCGGTGCGCCAGGTCCATGTCGCATTCCGCTTCGGAGCGGTGGTTTTGCAGCGCGATGTTGCGGTTGGGAGGCGCGCACACGAGCACGTCGCGCTTGCGCATGGTGCCGCCGGTCGTGAACATGACGTCGGTCAGGTACAGCGCGCGGTCCGAGTTCAGGCCGCCGTGCGTGGAATGGCGGTTGGCATCGTGGTAATCGGCGCGCAGGCCCTCGAGGATGGGGAACAGGTTGCTTTCCGCGCAGATCTGCTCCTCGGTGCCCCAGCCGCCGTTCAGGTAGTTTCCGCCCGGCATGCGGTACGATGCGGGGTCGATGACGCACACCTTGCCCTTGGCATGGGCGACTGCATCGGCCAGCGCCCCCCATTCGACCTTCACGTCGGTCTCCTCGAACCGGGGATCGGGCAATGCGAGCTCGCGCCCGTCGCCGTCTTCGTACAGCGTCGCGGTTTCGATCGTCTTGGCGGTTTCGCTTGCAAACAGGCCCTTCACCAAGCCGAGGTGCTTCTCGGCTTCGGCCCTGCGCTCGTCTTTCGTCGGCATGTCGTACTCCGTTTCCTCTCCCAGCAAACCGGGGTTCGCTCAGTATACAATGTCACCTGCATATTTGAGGAAGGACGCCATGAAAACGAGCGATTTCGAATACGAGTTGCCGCAAGAGCTGATCGCGCAAGAGCCCGCCCCCGATCGCGACGGATGCCGGCTGCTGTGCATGGACCGCGTGACCGGCGCGTTCGAAGATCGCGTGTTCCGCGACATCGTCGATTACGTAAACCCAGGTGATCTGCTTGTCGTGAACGAGACGCGCGTGCTGCCGGCGCGCCTGCTCGGTGCCAAGCGCGGCACAGGCGGGGCAGCCGAAGTGCTGCTGTTGCGCGAAGTGTTCGACCGCGAGCCCAAGACCAGCCACTCGGCGGTATGGGAAGCGCTCGTGAAGCCGGGCAAGCGCCTGAAGCCTGGAAGCGGGGCCATCGTCGATTTCGCCGATGCTGCGGGCAACGTTGCGCTTTCGGCTGAGGTCGTCGATTGGGCCGATGGCGAAACGCGGGGCGAGCGGGTTGTGCGCCTGACCACCACGCTGCCTTCGCTCGACGAGGCGCTGCATGCGGTCGGCCACACGCCGTTGCCGCCCTATATCAAGGACTACTCGGGCGACGAGGAGCTGTACCAGACGGTCTACTCGCGCCGCGAGAGCTCGGCGGCGGCGCCCACGGCGGGCCTGCATTTCACCTCCGAGCTGATCGAGAAGCTGCGTGCGAAGGGCGCCGCATGGGAGACGGTCGAGCTGGAAGTGGGCCTGGACACGTTCCGCATCGTCGACGAGGAAGACCCGGAATCGCACCAGATGCACACCGAGTTCTACACCGTGCCCGAGCGCACGGCCGACGCCATCGCGCGCACGAAGGAGGCCGGCGGCCGCGTCATCGCCGTGGGCACCACGAGCGTGCGCAGCCTGGAAAGCGCGTGGGACGTTGAAGCTGGGCGCGTGATGCCTTGCGAGCGAGCCGCCACGTCGCTGTACCTACTGCCGGGCAGCACGTTCCACGTGGTGGATGCGCTCGTCACGAACTTTCACGTGCCGCGCTCGACGCTCATGATGCTCGTCAGCGCGTTCTCGACCCGCGAAAACGTCATGGCGGCCTACGAGCATGCCGTAGCCGAGCGCTACCGCTTCTTCTCGTTCGGCGACGCCATGTTCATCCACTAGTCCGCTGTTTGTCTGATTTGCTTCAGGATGGCGCGGCGTTTGGCGCGCTCGTCCGCGTAGGCTTGCTTTTCGGCGGCGCGCTCGGCGCGGGTTGCTTCTTCAGCCGCCCGTTCGGCGGCCTTCGCCTCTTTGGCGGCTTTGCGCTGCTGCTTGATGAAAGCGCGCGTCGCCTCACCCTCGGCGATCGAGAAGCGGCAACCGCAGTAGTTCTGGCGGTACATGCCAAGTTCGCGGCTTATGCGCGTGGCCTCGTCGTAGTAGGGGCGCCAGTCCTCGAAATGGGCGTCGATGCCCGCTTGGGCTGCGGCGCGTTCCAGCTCCTCGTGGATGACATCGGTGAACTGGTAGGGGCTTACAGCCAACGTGGTGGAAAGCGCATCGTATGAGCCTTCGACGGCCGCCTTGGCGGCTTCCTCGAGTCGCATCCGGTAGCATGCCCGGCAACGTTCGCGCCGGCGATCGTCGTCGAGCAGCTCGGCGACCGATTGCGGGGAGGGCGCCGTGTCGTCGCCCACGTGCTTCGATCCGAGCGCCGGGCTGAAATCCTTGATCGCCTCGCCGATGGGCGCGACCTTCTTCTCCCAAACGGCCGGGTCATACGCGCCCTCGATCACGCCGAAGCCCCGATCGGCGGCATAACGCTGCAGCTCGACGAGGCGCTTGTCGTATTCGGCGCGCGGCGCGATGTTGCTGTTCGCGTAGAACACCGTGATGTCGTGCCCCTGCTCGGCAAGCAGTCGGGTCGGCATGATGGAACAAGGTCCGCAGCAAGCGTGTACGAGAAGTTTCATGAGGGTATACTACCACCATGGCATTGTTCGATTACACCATAGAAGCTCAATCGGGAGCCGCGCGGGCGGGGCGCTACGCCACGGCGCACGGCGATTTCACGACGCCACTGTTCATGCCCGTGGGCACGCATGCTACGGTGAAGGGCGTCACCATCGCGGGCTTGCACGAGCTGAACGCGCAAGTCGTGTTGGCCAACACCTACCATCTCTACATGCGCCCCGGCGTCGACGTGGTCGAGGAAGCCGGCGGCGTGCACGAGTTCATGGCCTACGATGGTCCCATGCTCACCGATTCGGGCGGGTTCCAGCTGTTCAGCCTGGCGCACATGATGAAGCCGGGCGACGACGGCGTGAAGTTCCGGGCCGACGATTACGACGGTTCCAAGCATTTCTGGACGCCCGAGATCAACATGGACATCCAGGAGCGCATCGGCGCCGACATCGTGATGCAGCTCGACCAGTGCGTTGGCTATCCCGCCGAAAGGAAGGACGTCGAGGCCTCCACGAAGCTGTCGTGGGAATGGGCCGAGCGCTGCCTTGCCGCGCATAAGCGTCCCGACCAGGCACTGTTCGGCATCGTGCAGGGCGGCATGCACCTCGACCTGCGCCTGGAAAGCGTCCGTCGCTTGCTCGATATCGAGAAAGCCAACGTCGAGGCTGGCGGCCGCCGTTTCGACGGGTTCGGCATCGGCGGCTATTCGGTGGGCGAGGACCACGAGACCATGTTCGAGACGCTCGGCGACGTGTGCGCGGCGCTGCCCGCCGATCGTCCGCGCTACCTCATGGGCGTGGGCAACCCGACCACGCTCGTCCGCGCGGTCGGCGTGGGCGTCGACATGTTCGACTGCGTGCTTCCCACGCGCACGGGCCGCATGGGCACGGCGTTTTCGAGCCAGGGCCGCATGAACATGCGCAACGCGAAGTACACGCGCGACTTCAGCCCCCTCGACCCGCAATGCACGTGCACGACCTGCACGCAGCACACACGCGCCTACATCCGCCACCTGGTGAAGCAAGATGAGATGCTCGGCGGCATCCTGCTGTCGATGCACAACCTGCACTACCTCATCGACCTGATGCGCCGGGCCCGCGAAGCCGTCCTCGCAGGCACTTACGACCGCTTCCTCGCCGACTGGATGTCCAGCCCCGCCGCCCAAGACTACTGATTCCAACTGCGAATTCGCAGCTTTGGCTGGGTGCGCCCGCACCCGCCAAATCCGTCTGAGCGCCCCGCAGGAACCGCGCCCTTAAGAATTCAGCTGTGTGGTTCGAGGCCTAATGGTTGCTCTAAGAGGTGAAGGGTGGCCTCGTTNNCATTTGCGCGGTTCTCGCGGGGAGGCAAGCGAATTCGGATTTGGCGGGGGCGGGCGTACCCAGTCGGAGCGGGCGGATGGCAATTAGTCTTTTCTATATAGGGCGCACAAAAGTAACCAGGTTGTGGCAAAATATCAAAGTTCGACTACATTGGCGTATTGTGCGGATAATACGCTGGAAAGAAGGATTGTGCACATGGCCGCATCAAGCACTGAACGCAAGGGCTCGTCCACTGGCAACGACCGCCGCAACATCTGGTTGCTCATCATAACGACGTTGCTGGTCATCGGTTCGATCATCCTGTTCATGCCCCCGCAGGAGAAAATCAACCAGGGCCTCGACATCCAAGGCGGTCTTTCGGTCGTGCTGACGGCCACCTCGACCGATGGCGACGCCATCACCGACGAGGACATGGAAATGTCGCGCGCCATCATCGAGAGCCGCGTGAACGCGCTCGGCGCATCCGAGGCCGTCGTGCAGGTTCAGGGCAACAACCAGATCCTCGTGCAGATTCCCGGTTTGTCTGACACGCAGACCGCACTCGACACCATCGGCAAGACGGGCAAGCTTGAATTCGCCCGCCTCGACTCGTTTACCGACGAAGAGGTCGTGAACAAGATCAAGTCTGGCAACTATGGCGACAACGTGCAGGTCACTGACGCGTTCGGCAACTCGTTCAATACGGGCCAGGCCGATCCGCTCAAGGTCGAGGAGGGCACGTACACGCCTATCGTCACCGGCGACAACATCGAGCGCGTCACGGTCGACCATGCATCCGAGGCGTCCATCTACTACGCTGTCGACATCGACCTCGACGGCGCGGGCACACAGGCGTTCGCCGACGCATCGCGCGACCTCGTGGCCGATCACGGCCAGATCGTCATCATCCTCGACGGCGAGGTCCAATCCGCCCCGGCCGTTCAGTCCGAGATTCCCAACGGCCAGGTGCAGATCACGGGTAACTACTCGCTAGCCGAGGCGCAGTCGCTGCAGACCGTGCTCGAAAGCGGCTCGCTGCCCGTCAGCTTCGAATACTCGCAAAGCCAGGTCGTCGGCCCGACGCTCGGCCAAGACGCGCTGTTCTCGGGCGTCATCGCCGCGTTGCTCGGCATCCTGCTCGTCATGATCTACCTGCTGTTCTTCTACAAGGGCCTCGGCACCATCACGGCC
>CADAKR010000058.1 GCA_902788545.1 uncultured Coriobacteriaceae bacterium | reverse complement strand
CATGCCGAGGTCGCCCGCGCGGCTGTTCAGGCTGGTGCCGCCATCATCAACGACGTGTCGGGGTTCCGCGACCCCGCCATGGTGGAGGTCGCCTGCGGATGCGATGCGGGCCTGGTCGTCATGCACATGAAAGGCGAGCCCAAGACCATGCAAGCCGACCCCGTGTACGACGACGTCGTTGCCGAGGTCTGCGATTACCTGCGCGACCGTGCGGCCGAGCTGGAAGCTGCCGGCATCGCGCGCGAGCGCATCTGCGTCGATCCGGGTCCCGGGTTCGGCAAGACGCCGAGCCAGACGCTCGAGCTCGTGCGCAACTTCCACGAGTTCGCGCGGCTGGGGTACCCGGTCATGTGCGCCGTGTCGCGCAAGAGCTTCATCGGGTGGGCGTACCACATCGACGAGCCCAGCGCGCGTGACGAGGCGTCGGCAGCCGAGGTGCTCATGGCTGCCGAGCTCGGTGCGACCGTGGTTCGTGCGCATAACGTGGCCGCGACGGCGAAGGCGCTTGCGAACCTGCGCCCGCTCGTCGTGGTGGCGCTCGGCTGCAACATCGCGCTCGTCGCCAACGACGGGGAAGAGCGTGAAGGCAAGATCGCCCAGCTCAACCATGCCATCAGCCAGCTGTGCACCGTTCCCGACTCGCAGATCGTCGACATTTCGAGCTTCTACGCGAGCGAGCCGGCTTATTACGAGGACCAGGATGAGTTCGTGAACGCCATCGTGCTCATGCGCTGCGGCGTGCCGCCGAAGGAGTTGCTGCAGTACCTGCATGCCATCGAGAACAGCCTCGGCCGCGTGCGCACGATTGAAAACGGGCCGCGCACGTGCGATCTCGACATCGTCGACTACCAGATGTACGTCACTGAAAACGAGGTGCTCACGCTGCCGCACCCCCGCGCCCTCGAGCGCGATTTCGTCGTGAGGCCCTTGGCCGAGCTGCGTCCGCATTTCGCCTTCGCCGACGGCAAGTCGCTCGACAATGCCGACGTGAAGTACGGCAAAGCCACACGCATTGAATAGCCGCCCGTAATGCAGATGTACCGCATCGAACGTTTCGATACCGTCGTTTCCACTAACGAGCTGGTGAAACACGGCCTGGAAATGGGCTATGACGAGGGTCTCGTGTGTCGCGCCGCCGAGCAAGTCGGCGGCTATGGCCGTCAGGGCCGCACGTGGGCCAGCCCGCGTGGCGGCTTGTACCAGTCGCTGTTGTTGCGCCCCGATGTGCCGGCAAGCCGCGTGCCGACGCTCAGCTTGGTCGTGGCCCTCGCAACGCGTGGCGCGCTGCTTGAGGCGGGCGGCCTTGAACCCGATATGGTGCAGGTGAAATGGCCCAACGACGTCGTATGCGCTCAGGGCAAGCTTGTGGGCATCTCGCTGGAGGCCCATGCGGGCGGCGTTTGCGTCGGCATCGGCGTCAACGTGTTCCGCCCTGCAGGCGAGATGGCGGTTGGGGGAAAGAACATCCCCGCGTATCTTGCGGAACTGGCCGAGGGCGATGCCGCCTCCCTCGCTGTCGAGGTGGTGGGGGATAAGGTGCTGGACGCCTTCGCCGGCCGATACGAGTTGTGGCAGCGCGAAGGATTTACGCCCTTCGTCGAGCAGTTCAACAGCTGCAATGCGCTTGCCGGCAAGCAGGTGAGCATAGCCGACCGCAACGGTCGCGTGGTTGCCGCAGGCCCTGTCGCCGGCGTCGACGCCAACGGCAGCCTCCTTGTAGGCGGAATACCCGTTTCCTCTGGCGAAGCCCACATCCTGTAACTCCTGCTCCCGTAATGGGACGTCCACCTCTGGGGCGGATGTCCAACGCCGTGCTTAGTCGCCTTATACGCGAAAGCGCCCCGGCCGAAGCTGGGGCGCTTTCGCGTATGGCTTGATTTGCCGAGCTGATTTACTTCAGGCGCTCGGTGTAGAGCAGGTTGCTGCACGTATGATAGCCCTCGGTGCGAAGCGGGTAGGTGATCGTGCCCTGGATCTTCGAGTCGCGGATGACGGCCTCGATGACGTCGTTCATGCTCATGTTTGCGTAGTCGCGTGCGGTGTTCTCCATTGTTTCGTCCTTTCGTTGAGGGTTGTCAGTTTCGAACCTCTGCAACCATACCCAACGAAACAGGTCGTGCGCGGATAATATCGTGAACGGCATAGTGGATGTAGGCTATGTGAAGCTACTGAGGATAATGTTTCGGGTATAATGCCTGATGATAGCCTTGCACAGTGGGTGATTGCAGGAGTTGCAACGCATTGCAAAGATTGCAACGTCTGCGAAAACCATGATGTGCTCTGCTGTCACATAGCACGAAAAGCCCGCATGCCGTGTAGTTTCAGCAGCGGGTGGAATGTTGGTAATAAGGCTGCGGCATGAACGTCAACCACCTCATCGAGTTCATATACCTTGCCGAGACGCTGAGCTTCAAGCGCACGGCCGATTACTTCTATGTCAGCCGTTCGGTCATTAGCCGTCACTTGGCGGCGCTCGAGGAAGTCATCGGCGTGAAGCTGATCGACCGCGGCAATCAGTCGGCTCAGCTGACCGAGGCGGGGAAGGTGTTCTACCGCGAGGCGCAAACCGTGCTGCGCGCCTACTCGAACCTCGTCGACCGCACGCGCGAGGTCGGACGCATGGACGGCCGGACGGTGCGCATCGGCTACTTGAAGAACGCGGCCCGGCCCGTCCTCGTGCGGTTCGTGCGCTACATGAACCACGAGCACCCCGACGTGCAGCTCGACATGACGTGTATGGAATACAGCGAGCTGCGCCGCGCCATGGACGAGGGCGGCGTCGACATCGCGCTCGCCGTGAACGTCGATCCGCGCATATCGCGGAATTACCGCTCGACGCCCATCTACACCGACCGTTTCTATGCGGTCATGAGCAAGGATCATCCGCTGGCGGGCCGCACGGAAGGCGTCTCGATCGACGAGCTTCCCGCCGAGAAGCTGCTGCTTCCCGATAGCTTCGTGTTCGCGGGCTTAAGCGAGCTCATCGACGAGCTCGTCGAGTCGTCGACGCAGGCCGTGGCCCGCGAATACTACCGCGACATTGACATGCTGTACCTGAAGGTGCAAACCGAGGGCTTCGTGGCGTTCTCGTCGGGCCTGAACAACGCCATGTTCGGCGACGCGCTGGCCATCGTGCCGGTGACCGGCATCGATTCGTCGTTCAGCGTGAGCGCGTTTTACAGCGACGATATCCCCGCCGATGCGTACGATGCCTGCCGTAAGGGCTTCGAGTCGTGCCAGCAATCCATGAGGAGCTGGGATGCCGCAAAGGAAAACGACGCCATCGGCTTTTCCATGGCGAGCTTCGAGTAGCGGAGTATCGAAACTCGCCTGCAGTAAGTGTTCCGTAGTAGAGAGAAGTGTTGATCAAGGCTGTTGCATATTTTGCAACAGCCTTGTCTTACCCATACCAAGAATAATGCTGAACCCGCCTTATAGTTTCCTTAACGAAACGGCTTGCAGGGGAAGCCGTTCAAATACTTTCATGACAGGAAGGGCCGCTTTCGAGCGGCCCTTCCTGCGTTGCGAGGCCGTGTTAATAAGTGTGCTCTGCTGACAGTTTGGGCAGATTACCGTTCCATGCAAAACTCTAATTGAGTATATAATCGTTGAAAATAATAAACAGCCAGTGGTTGGAGGGCTCATGGCGATTCCAGTGACGGCAATAACTGCAGCAATTTCTGCGGCAGCAGCAATAATGAGCGATCCAGAGGCAATGAACAATGTGGCCGAAATTGCGAATGCGGCTACAAAGGCCATAAATGCAGGAGCAGAAACGGCTGGGGCAGCCGCCGAAACGTTGTCTCCTGTTGCAAAGAAGGTGACAAGCGCAGGTGCGGAAGCGGGCGAGAAGGCCAAAGACGCTGCAGGCAAGGCTTTCTCTGGCGCATCGAAGCGAGTCGGAAAGCTTTTTGATGGCGCATCAGATGCGGTTAAGAACGCTCAGGATGCACGGGCGCGTGAGAAGGCGCTTCTTGAAGCACGGCAGCAAGTTCTTGCGGGTGCGTCCGCTTCGTTGTCAGCGGCTGACTTCGAGAAAAACTGGTCACAAGCAATCGAAAGCAACGGGCTCATGCCGCTAAAGATACCAGGGTATTATGCGATAGCCACATACAAAGGCAAGCCCGCGCGCGATGGTGCAGCGAAGTATACGGGTTTGTTCATGGGGCGTTCAGAGGATATGGGCGCCAGCATTCATAGGCATCTGAACGGAGATGGAAATCCGGATGTGTATGCGGATATGAAATACGGGCAGTACGTTCATGTTTATTCGTATGCCGATTTCGATGATACCGACGACAATAACGAGACGCTGCTTGGCTTCTCGCTGGCTCTCGGAGCAAACGAGTCTTACAATGCGCGGGTTCTCGACGGGTTTGACGAGGGGGCAATCAAGCTCGATGCCGTCATCTCCCAAACTCACATGCAGGATGTGCTCATGGTTTTGCATAAGGCGTTTGCAGACGTCGACGTTGTCGAACGCGAACTGTGCGGTGATGGCGTCATGGCGTGCAAGATTAGCGCACGCTTGGCGGATGGTGCCGCTGAAGCATAGTAAGGAAGCTTTATGCGAAACGACATCAGATTTCATAGGGCAGATTATGCTGAAAAACGCAAGGCGATTTTCAACCGCATTGTCGAACTCAACCCCATTCCCGTTTCGCCAAAATCACCTTCAGCATCAGAGATTCTCGGACACGTTCGCGACGAAGAAGCTCGCTAGTAATCTCGAAACATGTGATACTTCGGAAACGGAGCTAGGTTCGGCGAGTCCATGATTTCTTTTTGGGGATTATTGGTTTACAGATTCTGATACTGCCTCCAATTTATGAAAACCCATGTAAGGAGTCCCATCGATATCGCATAAGTATGCCGCTAAAACCTTAGCTGGCAGTTAATGAATTGCGTTCACGTTATTCGTAACCTTTTGAATAGGCGGTGGACACAGATACGCCCAGATTAACCGCCAGAGTGGTTGCGAAACGGGAGGCATCAATGACGAGCGAGCAATTCAAGCATGAGGAGCAGCAGGAACAGGCACAAGAGTCGAGCTACAGCGCGGAGCGGCAGCCCTCAGTTCGTCAAGCTCCGCAATCGACATCCGGATTGGCGATTGCCGGGTTGGTCTTAGGGATTCTCGCGATACTCGGCGCATTCGTCCCGCTTTTGAATATCGGCGCAATTCCTTTCGCTGTAGTCGGGCTTCTGCTCGCCATAGTGGGATTTGTGGGCATTCGAAACGGGAAACATTCCGGGCGTGGAATCGCCATAGCAGGCATCGTGCTCGGAGTCGTTGCGCTCGTGGTGATTCTGGGGATGTACGGATGCGCTGGCGCTATAGCGTCCTCATCGGGATCAAGCTCGGCTGCGAGCTCAAGTAGTTCGAGTGCGCCAGCATCTAGCGCTGTTAGCGCCTCGAAATCTGTCGAGATGGAAGCGGCGCGTACGACAGATGCGCCGTTCAGCTTCTTGCTTCCCAAAGGTTGGGTGGAGGAAAAGTCCGAGAATGGTCGCAGGTATTACTATCCTTCGGCAACCGATCATGCAACGATGATGTATGCGGGCGGACAATCGACATCATTGGCGGCAGGGCAATCAGAAAGCGAGTGCCTTGACGTCTTCGTTCAAGACGTTTTGAAGTCTTTGGGCGATTTTAAGCTAATAGAAGAATCCGATTATTCCTTGTCGGGCTTTACAGCAAAACGGGTAAAGGCTCAGGGAACACTTGAAAGTGGTAGCGAACCTATGACGCTTCAAATGAGCGTTGCATATGTTCCAGGCTATGCCATTGCTTTCATGGGCGCGTCTATGAATGGGATGCATGACGCAGAAGTTGCAGCAGTTCTCGATTCTTTAGAGCTGACATACGATGCCTCATCTGTTGACGCTCGATCGTCTGAGTCCGCTTCCGAGGGCTCTACGTCTTCGAAGGTGGATAACGGGCAAGTTAGCCCAGATTTAAAAGAGGCACTCGACAGTTACGAAGCGTTTATGGACGATTACATTGCCTTCATGGAGCGCTATAACAGCTCGGACGATACGGCGAGTATGTTGAATGACTACCTGAACTATCTGCAAGAATACTCAAATCTTATGGCGAAAATAGAAGCTATTGATGCCGATTCGTTATCAACGGCTGATTATGCTTACTACATTGAAGTGACATCTCGGGTCTCGCAGAAGCTGATCTCAGCCTCGCTTTAGCCAGGGCTGTCAAGGACCATGCCGTAGGGCAGTCGTTACGATACACTTATGGATGCCCATAAGCCAAAACGAAAGCGAAAACGCCGAGTGAAAGAGCCGCTTACAAACGAATTGCTCGACGAGCTGCTCAGCGCACCTGATCCTGTGAAGTTCGCGAACAAGCACAAGCTGACAAAGCGCGTCCTTTCGGAATACTTGCAGCAACTCCTCGATGAGAAAAAGCTCGTGCAATCCAAAGTCATAAACGCATCGGGTGTGCAATACACCTATGGGTATCAGATTTTCACCGGTAGCCGCGCAAATCCGGATCGCAATGTGTTGCTGCAACTGCTTTTCGCCATGGGCTGCACGCTGCAAGAGGCGAATCGCGCCCTTCAAGCCGCCGGTAAAAACGAGCTGTACTGCAAGAATCGTCGTGACGCCATTATCATCTTCTGCCTCGAGCATGGTTATTCGCTCCAAGAGGTCGACCAGGCGCTGTTTGACTACCACGAGCAGACCATAAGCGGCGAATCCTAGCGTATTTCGATTTACGGGGCGGGTCGCAATACGGTTTCGCGACCGTGCTACTATGAAAACATGGGAAACGACGAACTCGCCGAATATCTGGAAGCCTTGCAGCGTGAAGAATGCTATCGCGTCGACGCCGTCGTGAAAGAGTCCCCGTATGAACTTACCCAGCGTGTTAGCTTCGTCGGTGCCAACGGCGCCGAAAGAGGGCCGTACATACGCAAGTTCATCAAGCGCGAAGCGGGAATGGGCGCGATATACGAGCGCCTGTACACGGCACAGCGGGCAGGAAAGCGATTCAAGCATCTTCCGCAAATTCTGGAATGCTACGTGCATGATGATTATCTCGCGGTCGTCATGGAATATGTGCATGGCGAGACGTTGCAGGAGCTCGTGTACCGAGAAGACCCTTCGATGGACTTGGCGGTCAACGTGTTCCCGATGCTTTGCGATGCGGCGAGTGAGTTGCACGAAGAATTCGACCCGCCGGTCATCCATCGCGACCTGAAGCCCCAGAAC
>CADAKR010000057.1 GCA_902788545.1 uncultured Coriobacteriaceae bacterium | reverse complement strand
GCGCACGCCGACGACCTCGTCCACGCTTTCGCCGTTCACCTGCGTCTCGACGACGCGGTACGTTGCAGTCTCGTCGGGCGCGTCAACATTGTTGATGTCGGACGGAACGACAAGCGGCAAACCGGTGAAAATCGATTGCCAGTTGTTGTCGCCATTCAGGACGGCGGTCTTTCCATCCGTCATGTCGCGCCATGTGTCGCCGACCTTTTCGCGAATGGTCTTTGACCACGCACCGTCGCCAATCTTCTGCTCGAGCGCAACAGTCACACTGTCGCTTGCGTGCTTGTCGTTGCCGTTCGTCCAAATCTTCTTGGCACTCACCGAGGTTTTGTCAGTGCTGGTCGTCGTGTTTATGAACGGGCCAATGAAGAACGTCTTATCACCGTTATCGTCGACAGCCTTGTCGCCCACCATGACGACTGTGGTGATGTTGCCTGCACCATCATCGGTTGCGATGACGTCGATTGCAATGGGATCCGACGTATAGGCGACGCCGTCTTTCGTGAAGCCGCCCGCAGCTTTCTCCGCAGCCGTCGCGTCCTTGTATTTCGTGCCCGCAGCATTCTTCGCGTTGTCGGGAATGACTTCGACGATGATGTACTGGAACGTCTTCGTTTGGCCTTGGGGCACATCGGCTTGCGTGTACTTGATGGACTGGAACGACACCGCGCCGTTCGCAGCGCTCGCACGAGCGGTTTCGATGGGATTGCCAGCCGGCTTGCCATCGTTTCCGCGATTGTAAAGCGCGAACTTGTAGTTCTTGTTTACGAAATCGGCGTCGTTGCCCGCTGCGTCAACGAGTTTCTTCTGCGCGTTGAAAGTCAGGTCGCCCTTGGCGGTGTAATTGCGGTTGTGGCGATAGAAATGCCACTCGGCACCGGAATTAACCGTGCCGCCCACGAGTATCCAACCAGCGCCGTTGTCCTGCGTGAACGTCGTAGCCCGCGGCGCTAGGAACAAACCCGACGCGTTTTGCGTATGCACGCTCGATGCATTCGGCATGTTGAAGAAGACATGCTCGAAGATGACGTTGTCCACCCGTTGGTTATGCGTTTGGTCGCTGTCCAACGCAGATGTCGTGGATTGAACCGCTTCGCCACCGTCGCTCGGGTCAACAAAGAACTCGCCAATGGTCACTTTGTCCGCCGAGCTGAAATTAAACACAAGGGACTGTCCGGGAAGCTTGTTGATACGCCAGCCTCCGCCTGCAATAGAGCCCGCAATGCCATCTGCATCTATATATATAGTAGTGTTGTCGGGGAGGCCCGTGGTGTCGACGACGTAGTTGGGCTTATCCGATGCCGGCTTGATTGTGGTCTTCGAGGCGAGGGCATCCGAAGACGCCTGGCCAGCAGCGATGAGACCGTTGACATAATCGCTTATGAGCTGCGGAGACCTCTCAATGATGTTGGTCGGCTGGTTGCTGGTGATCTTCACACGACCAACCGAATCCGGACCGATGAAGATGTCGGCAGGTGTGGTCGTTTTGTCAGATAGCCATAAACCGGTGCCTTCGTCGATGGATCCTACATAGAACGGGATGGCGCCAGTTCCGCTGCCGTCAACATCGATGTTGGCGCTACCCATGTTGAGCGAGTTCACAGCGAAATTCGTCTCGGTGTGCCCGCTTTGCACATAGCGGTCCGCAACAACACCGAATTCGACGGCGTCACCGAGGATGTCCTCGGGAACAAGGGCGTCTTCAAGATTCTCTATCTTGGACAGCGTGATGCTATAGCGGCAGTCGGTTTCGTGCGCTTCTTCGTTGGTAACCGAAAGATCTTTGATGCTTTGGCCCGCGCTGTCATAGCTTGCGCGGTAATCCTTCACATTGCCTCCCTCGGCAATCAATTCGATATTGTCGAAATTGAGCTTGACGATGTCAGACACTGCAGCGGTCTTGCCAATGCGCGTGCGAATGAGCTGGACTTCCAGACCCGGCTCGTTGCCCGTGAACTTCTCGTTCTGCTTAACATTGCCGTTGTTGTCGAGCCACTGATTGGCCTCGAGCGAAATGAGGCCCGAAACCGCATCTGACGTAGTGAGCTTTTTAACGAAGAATGTGTCGTCAGTCGTGCTGTGCGTAATGGCCGCGCGCACCCAATAGCCATCTCCTTCAGCGATGGCGGTGGACACGTTCGGGTCGAAGTTGATATCGATGAACAGGTGCGAGCCATTCCACTTCTTGAGGTTCACATACGTGTAGTCCGCGTTCGATTCGCCGCTGAGGAACTTGCATCCGTCGACGTAATCGTTGGGGGCCTTTTCCCAGTCTTGAAGCTGGTCGTGCAGCAGATGGTAGTTCGGCTGCGTCGAATACAGACGCGTGTAAGACACTTCGTGCCTTGCGGGATCATACGTAATCGAGGAGTTCATGTTGCTCGGGCTGCTTACGGGCGTGAACTTCTCAAACGGCAGGGACACGCTCGTCTTCCCCCTGGGATCGAACTCCTGCACGCCCCAACCGACAACCTGCCCCGACGCGCGGTCGGTTATCTCGGCATACATATATAGTTTGTCAACAGGCCCCGTGTAAGCCGCCTCAGTCATGCCGTCGTAATCGTAGAAGTTGATTGTGGCCGAATAGGTCTTGCTGTCGGTTACCTGAATGGAGAAGTTCTCCTTGGCTCCCCAGCTGTACGAGATGACGCCCGAAAGCGTTTCGGTGGTCGAGAACGGCTTCAAGCTCGTAAGCTTCCAATCGTTGCCCGTCTTTTCAATCTGGATCAACGAGGGATCCGAGAATCGCAACTCGGTGACATCGGAGGCGCTTTGCCAGAACCCGGTCTTTCCGAAAACCTCGCTGAGCATAACCGAGCTGCCACCCTCGATCACGAACTCACCGCCATATAGTCCGGCGAAGCTGACGGTGTAGCTTACCGCATAAACCGACAGGCTATCCGTCTTCAACGAGATAGAATTCTCGCCCGTTACTTCGAAGTCGCTGCTAGCAACCGCCTCGACGACGACATCGTTTGACGTGATGTTCTTCGCCTCTGCCGTCGTGTCAGCTGTTTCCTTGGCCTGCTCTGTCAGCGGGAGGTGATTGACCTCGATGGCCGACATCTCTTCGACGCCGAGGTCTTCGGTTAATTGTTTTTGCTTGAACTGAATGTCAACCTTGACCGTGCCTTCAGCGGGCTGCACCTCGACGCCGTCGACGATGAACGCGATGTCGTACAGCAGCGTGTTTTCCTCTGTATACGCAGCGTTCTCAGCGCTGTTGTTCAGCGCGTCCATATACGCGTCATAGTTGTAGTTCGTCGAACTCGAGTTGACGGGGGTTACCTTGAATTGCGCGCCCGCCGGCAACGCGTCAGGGGTGGCCAACGTAGCTGTCACCTTGACGGCAGCGTCTTCGTACACGAATTCTGTCTTGGTGTTTGCCTCGGGATTCGCAGCGGCGGCATCCGCTGAAACTTGAGGGTCGGCGGCATTTTCGCTAACAGCGGGCTGCTCGGTAGCGACCGGCTCGTCAGCGGCTACGGTCACGGTATCCGCCTCAACCGTGGGCGCGGTGATGGCGCGCACGGTGACGTTGCTGGTGTTGATGACATCGGCGGCAGTGAGCTTGTACACGCCGTGCTCGTCGGCGACAAGTTCGACCTCGGTGCCGTCGATGACGGCCTTCACCGATTCGAGCTGATAACCGCCATCTCCTTCGGCGGTGAATTCGAACGCCTGGCCTCCGGGAATGGTTACCTTGGTGGCCGGCTCGCCGATGGTCTGCCCTTCATATTTGATGAAGGCGTTTTCGAACGTCAGGGGGACGTCGACGGCCGCATTGGCGGCAGCCTGCATTTCGGCTGCGTTGGTGGCGTCGGCTATCGCCTGGCTTGAAAGCCCAGTGACAGGCACTTGGAGGAACACGAGGGAGAGCGCCGTGATCACGGCCACGACCTTCGTGAACAGAGTGGTGCGCGCGGGTGTTGCGCCGTTGTTCTGTGTCGTTGCGTTAGTCATCAGTGCCCCCTTTCTACATCTCGTACACGTCATCGTTCTTGCGGCGGCGTATCGCAAGGAAAGCGATCAGGGCGATGATCACGCCCACCACGCCGATGCCGACCGGCAACGCCCACTGGGCTATGCTCGCCAGCGACGATGCCGCGCTGCTCGATGCGCCCGTGTCGAAACCGGAGGCCAACGGGGTCTCGCTGTCCTCGATACGCTCGGTATTGGAATCCACGCCGCTTTCGTTGGTCAGCGTGGCGTTGTTGTCGGTGCCGTCAAGCACGTTGTACGTGCGTGCGACGTTCAGCTGCAAGGCGGTGGCGCCGTCGGCCAAGGCCGCAACGGCGTCGGTTGCGTCGCCCGCAGCTGCGCCCTCGGTCGCGCCGCCCGTCGCGGTGCCGTCCTGATACACGACGCGAATCGTGTTGATGACGGTGCCGCTCGTCAGCGTGTCGTTCACATCGCGGTAGTACACCGTGTACGAGGCGATGCCCGAATAGTAGCTGTGCTGGATGTCGTTTTCCTGACCCGCCAGACGCACGTAATCAACGCCGTTCGCGCTGAACTCGGCCGGCGTCTCGATGAGGATGCGCGCGTTCGCGGAGGCATCGCTCGTGTAGCTGTGCGATTCGATAACCTCGTTGGTCACGAAGTTCACGTAGTTCACCTTGACGTCGTACGCACCTGGCGCCGTGTAGCCATCGGGCGTGTAGTACACGTCGATGCTGGGCATGGCGCCGCTATGAAGCGTGTAAGCGTAGTCGGCAGGATCGCCGGCAATGTAGTACGTGGTGCCATCGACTTGCACCGTAGCCTCGGGCTGAACGGTGGGCGTAGCTTCGTTGGCCACAACCTGCACCTTGCCGAGGAGGCGATCGGCGTCGTTGATGCGCTTGCTGCCGTCGACCAGGTTGAAGGTGACGGTAGCCTCGGCTGCATCGAGCGGCTGAGCAGTGTAGGGAACCGTGATGGTGCGCTCATGGTTTATCACGCCGTCTTTTGCCGCGCTGAGGCGGATGACGGGTTGTGCATCGATGGCGTACGTGACGACGGCCACCTCTCCGGTCGCCGCATTGACGGTTTCGTTCTTATATATATTAGTAGGGCAGGTGTAGACGAACTCGCCCGTGACGTTGACCGAATCGGTGGCGATGACGTTGCCGTCCTGATCGACCATCTTGATGGTGGCCAAATAGAAGCCGGAGGCCGTCTGGTCAGCCGCGCTCATCTTCGCGCAGTACACGCTGAACGACGTCTGGCCGGGGTTCACGGCAGTGACGCTGTTCTTGAAGAACACGGTGCGGTACATATCGCCGTTGTCCGCCGTGACAATCGAGGGGATGTCGACCGTGCGCTCCTCACCATAAGCAAGACCCGGGATCTTGGTGCTGGCGATGGTGGCGCCGGTGGCGTCAGTGTACTTGACGACGCCGTCGATGGTGGTCGACTCGTCGTAGGCTTCGTACGCGAAGTGCAGCGCGCCGTCCTCAGAAGCCGCCTCGCCGACAAGGCGGTACGTGCGGCCGCCGTCGAAGATGGTCTCTGCCGGCTCGTATGTGCGGCCCGCGCTTTCAGCAGCGTCGACCACACGCGTGCCGACGAGCTTGGAAGTGCCGTCGGGCAGGTCTGCATACACACCGTAAAGCTTGCCGCTGTACAGCAAGTCGGTGCCAGCGCGGCTGCCATACGCCTCGATCGCGTACGTGCCGTCAAGCGCATTCAGGTTTAGCCCGTCGATGTCGAGCGTCGCCACGCCGTTCCAGGTGGAGCCATCACCCTGCTCGGCGCCTTCGCCAATCGTGTAGGGAAGGTTTTTCGCGATCGTGGTATCGCCCATCTTCACGGTGAGGAACACCACATCACCCGCATTGCCGTCGACATTGAGCACGTCGACCTCGCCGGATTCCAGCGCGCTTCCCGTTCCGTGGAAGTCCGCGCCGTGCACGGTGACCGCGAAAGCGGTGCCCACCAATGCGAACGAGGCGATTGCCGCTGCGCACATCATGGCCAATGCGCGCCTTGCCGCTGTCGTCTTCTTCATGCTAACCCTCTCCCTCGATTGGGCGCCTGCCTTAACAAGCATCTAATCAATCCTCTTGGCGCTTATGATCAAGCGATTCGTGTCGGAACATGTGCTCAGCGTGACGACGTGGTCGTAGCCGGCCACGTCGACACCCGTGTCGTACATCGAGTTTGCCTTGAGCTGCTTCACGAACGCCGCGAACGCCAGCGTGTTGGTGAAGCCTGCTTGGTACGCATCGTCGCTCGGGTCGACGATGTTGACGGCGAAGATCTTGTAGCGGTAAGAGCCCTTCGGCGTGTAGATCGAAAACGCGTCGGTGCCCTTTTGGTAGAAAGCCTCGTTCGTGTACTCGTCGAGATGGCCGAACATGGATTCGTCGAGCATGTTGTGCCCGTACACGAGCGCGTACAGATCGGTGTCGAGCGATTTGTTGCGGTAGTCGAGGAAGATGGCACCGTCGATGTTGGATGCGCCGGAGGGATCGTGCGAGAGGTAGTAATCGTTGTCGGAGCCTTGCACGATGGGATAGCTGATGTCTACGTCGTCCATCTTCAGCCAGCCGACGACATCGGAATAGTCTTTTTGCAGGGCGGCGAAATCGATCGGCGAGGCGGCCTCAGCGCTGCCGGAGCCGTTGGAAGCTGCCGGAGTTTCGCTGGCATACGCGGTCTCGATATCGCGGTAAACCTGCTGCGCTTGGTTGTAGCTGACAAACTTGAAGACAAGCCAAGTCAGACCCGCTGCAACGAGCACACCGAGGACCACTTGGACCACTGTTATCGCCTTGCGTTTGTCCACTCTCTAAATTCCCTCTCTGAACTGGGCATAGTCTTATCCCAGTTTATATATTTATAACTATGGAATAGTATACCCCTATAACCCCGATTCGACTAGTAGGTTTTCAATAAAAATTTACTATTTGACCTGCAATTTTTGATGCAATTTTGCATCAATTCTCTGACTGCTTCCTTCAGCATTCGATTTTCCTTTCGTCCCACCAACCATCAATTTGTGGGCCACACGTCCCAAAATCACAATCACTTGTGCATCCCCCAGTCACGAATAGCTTCTTACGATTGGGAAGGAATGCAGTGATGAGGCCCGACGCCGATATCGCATTCCGGCAGCCCGCCCGAGTGGGCGGACGAGCACCGCGAAGGACAGCGGCCCTGCGCCACATTTCCGTTGGGTGGATAAATAGGCAGGTAACCAGCCCAGATTCTTCCCCATGAGGTAAAATTAACGGGTTATGGGACGCACGCAACAGCATGCACAGCCTCGAAGGAAGGTTGCACCGGCAATCTTGGCAGTGTGCGTCTCGATTCTGCTCGCCTC
Organism: uncultured Coriobacteriaceae bacterium; assembly: GCA_902788545.1. Classification (GTDB taxonomy): domain Bacteria; phylum Actinomycetota; class Coriobacteriia; order Coriobacteriales; family Eggerthellaceae; genus UBA9715. Next base: position 58 of record CADAKR010000057.1, on the reverse strand, counting down.
GTGCACAGGCGGCGGGGGTGGCTCCTCGAAGGCGAGCGCGGCCCCCACGGGCGCGGCG
>CADAKR010000056.1 GCA_902788545.1 uncultured Coriobacteriaceae bacterium | reverse complement strand
CTTTCTGCGTTCGCGGGTGTTCCCATTCGTGACCTGTTGCGTTCTGGCGGCGTGCATGCTTTTGCTCGCATGCGCGTGTGTGGGCACTTCGCGAACGGCCGTGAGCGAAGTGACGGCAGCCGTCGGCGTTGCGCACGGCACGGTGCCCTCGCAAGGCGCGCACAGCCAGCAGGCGGTCCAGCCGAGCGAGCTCAACCCGACAAGCCTGCTCTCCATTCCAGGGTCTTCGGGCGTTATCTCATTTGATGCCGAAACCGGCGCGTCTGCTGCTGCAACCGATGCGTCGCTTGACGGCGTGCGTGCAGCCGTGAAGGACATCGAGGAGACCAGTGATTGCGGGTTCGTGTTCGTCGATGCGGTGACGGGGCGCGGGCTGGCATACAACGCAGACAAGGTCATGTACATCGCAAGCGCCGCTAAGGCCCCGCTCGTGCTCTACGCATTGCAGCATGGAGCCGGCGTCGGCGCAGACGAGCGCGGCGCCATCGAGGAGGCCATCGTCAATTCCGACAACGATTCCTTCGAGAGCTTCGCATATGACTACACCGACACGGGGTATTCCCAATGGCTTTCGGCGCACGACATCGACCACGCTGATTACGCAAACGATCTGTACCCGCGCATGACCGCGCGCAGTTTGGCGAGCATCTGGCTCGGGCTTTTGCAGTACGTGCAAACAGGCTCCGATAACGCGCTTTGGTTTAGCGACCTGCTTGCTGGGACCGAAACCTCGTTCATTCGCGATGGCCTGCAGGGCGTCGATGCAACGGTGATGAACAAGGGCGGCTGGATTAACGAGGATTCGGAAGGCGGTCTTCAGAACGACGAGGGCGAGGAAGACGAGATTGAGTCGGCTGAGTCGGTCGAGCTGAATGATGACGAGGTGGCATATCGCTCGGTGTCCGATGCGGGTGTCATCACATGCGATGGCCGCACCTACGTGATGGTCGTGTTGACAACCCAGCCCGATGGCGGCGATGCCGAGGCGAACGTGTCCGCGCTAGCCCGCGCCCTCTTCGACGTCCGCAACGTAATGTAGCGCGATAGCGGCGGGATGCGCATGCCCAGAATGCGACGAGGCCCGCTGTCGCTGCGGGCCTCGTCTAAGGAGGGGATGATGCGGTGTCTTGGCACCGCTACTGCTTGAAGCAGTTGCACTTGGAAGGAGGGGAGCCTTCCGCCTGCTGTCGCTATTATAAAAAAACGTTTTGAAGTGAGTATGTCGGGGTTCCGCGCAATTTGTGAAGACGGTTACGGAAACTTTACGGTGCGCACGTGTTCGGGACGGTCTGCCGAATGCGGCCCCGCCGCCACATCCCCGGCCCCGTTTCGAGGGCGCGTTGGATGCATTATCATGAAAGCGGTGAAAGGACGGTGTCATGGCTGATATCGAATTGCGGTTTCATCGCGACATGTTGGTGCTGTCGGCGCCGCTCGATGCCGCGCTCGAAAGGCAGGGGATCGACGTTGCGCGCGACAGGCAGTACCTGAACCTCATGGAACCCGATGTCGTCCGCGATGCCTTGCGGATGGAGACGGTCGCCGGTGCGCAGTGCCTTGTCACGTCGACCGAGGACATCACGCGGGCGCGTTTGGCGCATGTGAACATGGACGCCGATGCCGCGCGTTTGGCACAGGCGGCTCTCGACATCGCCGTCGAGCTCAAGCCCCAGCACGTGCTTGCGGAAATCGGCCCGTGCGGGCTGCCGCTCGACCCTTCGTCAAAAGCCTCGCTCAACGAGAACCGCGGGCAGTACGCCGATGCCGCGCGCGCGTTCGGCGACGGCGCATTCGACGCGTTCTTCCTCAACGGGTTCGCCAACATCACGGATCTGAAATGCGCGCTCATGGGCGTGGCCCAGGTGAGCGGCAAGCCCGTGTTCGCATCTGTCGTGCTCGGGAAAGCCCCTTGGCCCGAGCTGGTCGGGACCATGGTTGATCTGGGGGCGGCCGTGGTGGGCATCGAAACGGCCGAGCCCATCGATCGCGCAGTCGCGTACGTCGAGGAAGCGAAGCGGCTGACAGACCTGCCGATCCTCGTGCAGTTGAGCGTGACGAAAGCCCCGTCGGCGGTGGCCAAGGGGCTTGTCCCCCCTCAGGACATCGTCGAGTACACGGCTGACACGCTGGAACGCGCCGCCGTGCAATTGTATGGCGCCGGGGCGCAGTTCCTGCGCGCAACCGGCTTGGCCACGTCTGCTTGCACCGCCGCGCTGGCGGCCACCACAAGCGGCCTGAACGTGCGCAGGTGATCGCCATGTCGGTTGAGCCCAGCCCCTCATATGGCGCCTTGCAGGCCATCGTCGACGAGCTGTTCGAGGGCCGGTCGCGCGATTTCGAAGTTCGCCGCCTCGACGTGGTGCTTGCCGCCGAGGCGAGCGATTTGCCCGATGACCTGCTCGAGATCGTGAACCTGCTCCCGCCGGGCACGTTCACGCGCATCCGCTTGTGCGACCAGCTGAACTCGGCCATTGGCGGTCATGCCTGGGGCCAGGTGTACGGCACGGTGGAATAGGAGCGCATATGGACGCAGTTGTCGAATGGGTGCATGGCTTTGCAGACGATGGCGAGCTGCAAAGGTGGGCAGCTGCCATCTTCGTCATCATCGTCACAGCCATCGTGGCGGCGATGGCCTCGCGCCTGATTCGCCGCATCACCTCGAGCGACGGCGTGCCGCTTCCGTCTAGCAGCATCTTGGTCAACATTGTGCGCGTAACGATATGGATTATCGGCATTTCCATCATGCTCTCGGCATGTTTCAACATCGACGTGAACGCTCTCCTTGCCGCGCTCGGCATCGGGGGCCTGGCGATCTCGCTCGGCATGCAAGACACGCTGAAGAACCTCATCGGCGGTTTGCAGGTCACGTTCATGAAGATCATCAAGCCCGGCGACCACGTGATAATCGGCGCAACCGAAGGCATCGTGCAAGATGTGACGTGGCGTCAAACGGTGATGAAGGATTTCGAGAACAACACCCACCTCATTCCGAATGCGCTCGTCACTGCGACCGAGATCGAGAAAATCGAGCCAGATTGCATGGTTTCGACCATGCTGTCGTTCACCAACGACACGCGCGACATAGACTCCCTGATTCGCGAGATGGAGCTACGCGCCAAAAGCGCTGTCGAGGAAGTTGCCGAGCTTGAAAAGGATCCGTGGATCCTGCTGACGCAAATCGGCGAGTACGGCACATGGGCCAAGATGCGCTTCGTGTTGAAGGACACCAGCCATGTGCGCGAAGCCCGCGATGCCGCCCTGCGGGCCGTGTCAGCCTACACGCGCGTGAACGCGAGCGATGTGCTGCTGGACAGCGGGGAAGACGACTAGCTCTCAACCGATTATTCACGGCGTGCTGAAATGAGAAGCGGCGATCACGCGAATCGCAACAGGCTTCTTCCGGTCCCCGCGAATCTGGCTTTTGCGCTTGTCTATCTGCGACCTAATGTCAAGACTGGTTTTTGCCGTTCAGGTACGCTAGGCTCGATTCAGGCCCCGTTCTCGAAGCCGTATTACAGCGGTGGACCGACATACAGATTTACGGGAGCTCTAGATTGCGCGTGAAATGGGGATTCGCATCCGTTGATGCGAAAGCCAGGCAGCAAGCTGCGAGCACCCACCTTTCGAGGTGGGTTCATCCTTTCGGCCGGGGACGGGGTTTTCTTCGATGTGTTCCGTTGTGCCGTTCGGCCGTTGCGGCACACGGCCGAATCCTTTGGTGTCGCAGACGTCTGCGGCGCGTCCGTCAGGTCCTTTGCTTGCGCAGTGCGCAGGCCCTATTCACAAACAGGTGTTCGCATGTTATCATGCGGGCATGGATACGTTGTTCACAGAAGTAGAGGATGCGGCAGCTCGGGTCTTTGCGCCGTTGGCAGTGCGCATGCGCCCGCGTACGCTCGACGAGCTGGTGGGGCAAGGCGAAGCATGCGGTCCCGGCAGCTGGCTGCGCACGGCTATCGAACGCGACGCCCTGACATCCGTCATCTTGTTCGGGCCCGCCGGCACGGGCAAAACTTCCATCGCGCACATCGTCGCCGAATCCACGCAGGCCGAATTCGTCGAGGTGTCGGCCATCGGCGGCACGGTCAGCGACTTGCGACGCGAAATCAAGGCTGCAGCTGACCGGCAGCGCATGGGTCGGCGCACCATCCTGTTCGTCGACGAGATCCACCGCTTCAACCGCGCCCAGCAAGATTCCCTGCTGCATGCAGTCGAGAACCGCACCCTCGTGCTCATCGGCGCCACAACCGAGAACCCCTATTTCGAGGTGAACTCGGCGCTGCTATCGCGTTCGCGCGTCGTCGAGTTGCGCGCCCTGACCGACGACGACATCGCCGATCTCATCGGCCGCGCGCTTCAGGACGAACGGGGGCTCGGCGGGCGCTACACGCTGGAAGACGATGCGCTTGACGCGCTCGTGATGCTTGCGGGTGGCGATGGCCGCGCGGCGCTCACCTCGCTCGAGCTTGCAGCGCAGATGGCCGGCGACGGCACGCCCGAAGCGCCCGTGCGCATAACGCGCGAATCAGTCGGCTTGGCGAACCCCCATCGCAACGTGCCTTACGACAAGAACAAGGACATGCACTACGACATCATCTCCGCGTTCATCAAGTCGATGCGCGGGTCCGATCCCGATGCCGCGCTGTATTGGCTCGCGCGCATGATCGATGGCGGCGAGGATCCGAAGTTCATCGCGCGCCGCATCATGATCTGCGCGTCGGAAGACGTCGGCAACGCCGATCCCCAGGCGCTTCTCATCGCGCATGCCGCCTTCAAATCTGCCGAGGTCATCGGCTATCCCGAATGCCGAATAAACTTGGCGCAGGCCGCAACGTACATCGCGCTCGCCCCCAAGAGCAACGCTTGCGAGGCGGGCATCGACGCTGCGCTTTCCGAGGTGCGCCACGGTCCGGTGCGCGTCGTACCCGACTATCTGCGCGATCGCCACCGTCCCGGCTCGGAAGATTACGGCCCCTACAAATACCCGCACAACTACGATTCCGGCTGGGTCGATCAGCGCTACCTCCCCGAAGGGCTCGAGCGCGGCTGCTTCTACCATCCCACCGAACGCGGCTGGGAAGCCTACCGCATCCAAGCCACCGCCCGCGACAGAAACGAGTGAGTCATCAGGGGCAAGCCCCACTGACTCATTTCGCGTGGTATCATTACACCACTGAATCAGGAGGTTATCGCCATGGAGATTATGGATGTTCTCACGCCTATTCTTTACGTCGCGCTCATCGCGCTCGTCATCGGGCTCGTCGTCGCGGTCGTGGTCATGCTGATTAGGCTTACGAAGACGCTCAAGCTCGCGAACGAAATGCTTGCAAACCTCGATCCCACGGTGAAGAACGTCGAAACCCTCACCACCGACCTCGTGCCGACGGTCCGCAAGCTCGAGCCGGTTGTCGATCGCGTGCAGCTTACGCTCGACGCGGTGAATTTGGAAATGATGCGCGTCGACGACATCCTCGCAGATGTCTCGCAGATCACCGACTCTGCGGTTGACGCGACGGATGCGGTCGACAAGCTTGCCAATGCGCCGGCAAAGGCCGTCAGCAACGTGGCCGACATGGTCCGTGCGAAGTTCGGTCGCAAGGGTGCCAGCGAGGAATCTGCCCAGCTGGCTGACCAGCGTGCTGCCGTTGCCGAGGCGCTTGAGGCGTATCAGGCCGCCGAGGCTGAGGAAGCCGCTGAAGCCGAAGAGGCTGCCAAGGCGCCCGAGTATGTCGAGGTGAAGGAAGGGGCCGTCGATGCCGCGACTGAGGCGGCGCCCGAGCCTGCGGCGAGCGAAGCGGAGGCTCCCACCGAAAATGAGTAACGAACCGCTCGAACAACCCAAACGCGGTATCAGCGACAAGGCGCTCAGGCGTCTTGTTCGCATTTGGACACTGGTTGGCGCGCTATTGCTCCTAGCGGCCATCGTGTACTTCTCGGGCATCGTTTCGAACGCCATCGGCACGATCGTATGGGCGGTCGTGTTCGTGTTCATCCTGCGCGGTCCCGTCAATTGGCTCGACAAGCATGGCGTCAATCGAACCATCGGCACAGTGCTTGCGTTTGTGCTGCTCATCGTCGTGATCGGGCTTTTGCTGTTCATCATCTTCTCGCCGATGTTCGGCATCCGCGACCAGTTCGTCAACCTCATGAACAGCTTGCCCACCATCGTCGACGACTTCCAGGCGTGGGCTTCCGAGTTCTACAGCAAGTACGGCGACGTGCTGCAAAGCGAGGAGGTTCGCGAATGGCTGACGAACACGTTGCAGTCGTTCGGCACGTGGCTGCAGGGCTTTGCATCGGCGAGCGCCACGAGCGTCATCAATGCGGGCGCGGCGCTGGGCAACATCGTCATGTGCATCGGCTTCGGGTTGGTCATCGCCTTCTGGATGCTCATCGAGCTGCCGAACCTCGGCCGCGAGATGCGCCGCCTCATCAGCCCGAAGTACCAGGAAGACGCCGACATGATCCACATCACCGTGACGCGTGTCGTTGGCGGCTACCTGAAGGCGACCATCGTGCAATGTGCTCTCATCGGTGCGTTGTGCGGTGCGCTGTTCGCCATCCTCGGCATCCCCAGCGCGGGGGCCATTGCCGTCATCACGGGCCTGTTGAACATCATCCCCATCGTCGGTCCGTGGCTCGGCGGCGCGCTTGCGTTTATCGTCGGTGTGCCCAACAGCGCAGCCACCGCGGTCTTTGCCCTGCTCGGCACCATCGTGCTGCAGCAGATCGTGTACACGTTCGTCTCGCCGAAGCTCATGGGCGATTCGGTCGACATCCACCCGGCGCTCACCTTCATCGCCTTGTTGGCCGGCTCGGGAATCGGCACCGCCATGGGTGGGCTGACCGGCGCGCTTGTCGGCGCGTTGCTGTCCATCCCGCTTGTCGCCATGGGCAAGGCCATCTTCGTGTACTACTTCGAGAAGAAGACCGGCCGGCGCATCGTGGCCGAGGATGGCGTGTTCTTCAAGGGCGCCACGCATGAAAGCGGGGAAGCGAATCCCATCGTCGACGCCACGGCTCCCATGCCCGCCGTCAGTTCGGGCAAGACGGGCGCTTTCCCCAGCCTCACCGGCAAGCTTCCCAAAATCGAGCTCGACGATTCCAACGACAAGCCCGCCCACAAGAAATAACCTGCCTAAATTGGACGTTTGCCTCAGAGGTGGACGTCCACCTTTGAGGCAAACGTCCAATTTTCTACGACGGCGCTTGGTTTCGTCGACGCATAAAGTGTTGGAATACTGTGGTAGCAGCGCAATTGCGTTAGAATGTTGGCGCTCTAAATGCGTAAAAGGCAAGATGGAAGGCCACTCATGCGATATATGACCACCGCGGAGATCCGCGAGAAGTACCTTCAGTTCTTTGAGGAGAAGGGATGCAAGCGCATGCCTTCGTCTTCGCTTATTCCCGACGATCCGTCGCTGCTGCTGACGAGCGCCGGCATGGTGCAGTTCAAGCCCTACTTCCTGC